>CAZSRJ010000121.1:0-1174 GCA_964609235.1 uncultured Rhodoluna sp. | reverse complement strand
CCACCGTCTTCTGCGCTGGCCAGCAGGGTCTTCAGCAACCTGGCACCGGCGCTGATTCCGTCAGATGGAATCACAGCGGCTGACATGCAACTCACAACGGTGATCTGCTTTCTCGCGCTCACCAAGGTATTGGTTAGGTAGCGCCGACCATCCTTGAGGCTCAACTGGCCGAAGTCACTCGATACTCCCCCGCGCGGAGTTAGCCCGAAGCCAACCGAGAAGATGATTCGATCACCAATTCTGTGAGCGAGGTCTGCGATCGAAACCACCTCAAACTTTTCGGTGCCGTGTGCATCGAAAAAAGGCTCGAGGTCGGCACGTGTCGTTAGGTCTTTCTTCAACTGGGCGCGAATTCGGTCGGCGTGAACGCTCGAAGCCGATGCAACGAAAAGCGAATCGCTCGGATGCATTCTCGCGTGCTCAAGCACCAGGTCGACAACTCGTCGCACTTCTGCCTCTGGGCTCTCTGTCGCGCCCTCGTATGTCGAAGTCGCGTTGACCCCGTCTGAGATGATCTCAATTGAGTGCGACTTCTTGCCGGCAAAGTCAGCCGGAGTTGGTTCGAAGATGATTCGGTTCTGATAGAACTCGCGATTGATAAGTGCACCCAGAGCTTGGCCGCCAGCGCGGTAACTGATTCTCAAAGTTTCGAAACCGAAACTGCGCTGTGCCGCCTCGAAAACCGAGCGGCTTTGAATTTCACGACCAATCGGCTTTAGGCGCGATTCAATTTCGAATCCTTCTGGCGATGCAATTGCTTCGTCGCCGAACGCAATGATTTGCGACGCTCGCTGAATCACCGAGAGATTCTCGGCAACCGTGGTACCGGCGGCATCCAAGATTAGGGCAACGTCAAAACTTTGCCCATCGAGTTCGGCTGGTGCCTCAAAAGGCGAAACCAAAACCACAGGAGCCACCGAGTCAAGCAGGCTGCCGGCGGCAAGCGGCAACTCGGCCAGCTTTGCCTTCGAGGTCTTTAGTAATTCTTTGAGTCTTTGGGCATCTGCCGGGAAAGCCTGCACCTGCGAGCGCCAGCGCTCGGCCAACTGCCAGGCCAACGCCTTCGCGTTGAGCGAGACCACCTTTGACTCTGCCTCGCAGAAAGCACTTTCGATTGCACTGATTTGCTTCGCGTTGAAATTCAAAACCGTCGAGTCGCGCTGAATCAAGACTT
>CAZSRJ010000120.1:2453-3407 GCA_964609235.1 uncultured Rhodoluna sp. | reverse complement strand
GGGTGCTTTACTGCGCGATCAAGATTGCGAACCACCGATGTGAAACCTTCGACAGAAGCAGCGACGGCTTTGCGCATTTCAGCGATCTCGTATTCGTCTTTCACCAATCGCAACTCAGATACAAACTCGGCGAGAGTTGCGTCTTCAGGAGTGATTAGCTCTTTCTTCTTGAATTCCTTTAGAAACTCAGGCAGTTTCAAAACCGACTTGGTTTTGATGTCTAGCAGCGCGCCCACTTGCTTCAGGCTCGGGCGACTGCCAACCCAGAATTCTCCGATTGCAGAGTTTGCGAAAAACTCATCGGTGTCGTGGCCCGCGGTCTCGCGAAAGAACAGAGTCGCCTTCGCACCCTTGCGAGCATCGATAACGAGAACCGAACCAGGCACTGTGCTCGAACCCCATCCGGTTAGGTGTGCAAAGGCGCTGTGCGGGCGAAAGCGATAGTCGGTGTCGTTTGAGCGCTGCTTCATGTCGCCTGCGGCAATCACAACTACCTTGCCCTTGAATGCCTTGGCCACTGCGGCTCTGCGCTTCGCGGCATAAGGTGCAACAGCGTCGGTTGCAGGCAATGTGTCATCGCGCTCGGCCCATCCGCTGCCGATGTATTTCATGAACTGCTCGCTCTGCGGAGTTCTCGATCGGTTAGCGTTGCGGCTGGCGAGTTTCTTTGCGTCTTTGCTCATTCGATTATTCTGCCACCGCTTCGGGTGTCAGTGGGGGTTGATAACCTTTGAATGAAAGGTCAGGAAACATGAAAATCGATCTCCATGCACATAGCAATTGCAGCGACGGCAAAGAATCGGTTGAAGAGGTGTTTCGACAGGCCAAGTTAGCTGGCGTTGATGTTCTAGCTCTCACCGACCACGACACAACCCACGGATGGCCCCTGGCTGCAGCAGCCGCCAAGGCCGAGGGAATCGGTTTTGTGCCTGGCATTGAGGTAACCACGCGAGC
>CAZSRJ010000120.1:0-2443 GCA_964609235.1 uncultured Rhodoluna sp. | reverse complement strand
GTTCTTGGAGCGATGGATCAGAGACCGTAGAAAATGTGTTTCGTGATGCCAAAAAACAAGGCGTTGACGTTTTAGCTAGCACCGACCACGACACCACGCGCGGATGGGCCGAGGCCAGCGAGATTGCGGCTGAGCTTGGAATCGGCTTCGTGCCTGGAATCGAGATCACTACTCGGGCACATCCCACCGGTGAAAAGAGCTTCGGGGTTCACCTTCTTGCCTACTTGCCAGATCCAAACCACGAAGCGCTCTCGTCTGCTCTCGAAAACACGTTGAGGTTGCGCGAAGAGCGCTTAGCTCAAATGTTCGAACTGATCCGTGCCGAATATGACCTCGACTGGCAAGATGTGCTCGACCAGTTGAGAAACGGCGCGACTCACGGCCGCCCGTCTATTGCTGCAGCGATGGTCTCGAAAGGCCACTTTGCGAGCACCGCAGATGTTTTCGACAACCTTTGGGCACCGGGTAGTGCCTTCTATATCCCGAACAAAGATGTTGTCGACACAATCGACGCAATTCGTTTAGTTGTCGATGCGGGGGGAGTGCCAATCATTGCGCACCCGATGAGTCGCGGAAAAGGACCAGAAATTGGAGAGGCAATGCCCGTCGCTCACTTCGAAGAAATGATTGCCGCTGGTCTTGCCGGTTTCGAGGTCGATCACCGAGATGTTCCGCCGCACGCTCAGAAGTGGTTGCTAGAAATGGCTGCCAAGCACGACTTAATTGTCACTGGCTCAAGCGACTACCACGGAAACCGAAAAGAAAATGTGCTTGGTGAAAACACCACCAGCAAAGAGATGCTCGATCGCATCATTGCGCAAGCCACCGGTACTAGCCCGCAGCTTTGAATACTTTTTCCCGCGGTTTAATCAGAAGAGTCGGAATCTGAAACCACCGAAGCGTCGAACTTCAGTATGTCTCCAGGCTGGCATTCCAGCACTCGGCAAAGGGCATCCAAGGTCGAGAACCTAATTGCCTTGCCTCGATTGCTCTTTAGAACAAACAAGTTGGCCTGAGTAATGCCAATCGCGTCTGCCAGTTGAGCCACAGTGAGATTCTTTTTGGCTCGAAATTTCTCGAAGTCAACCACGATTGCCACTAGATGACGCTCTCAAGTTCAACGCGTGCCTTCGTTGCCTCTTTGAGGACCCCAGTCAGAGACCAAGTGACAAGACCGGCGATTGCAGCGACAAGAATTGATACCGCTAAGGCGATTGCTAGGGCAGGAGGAAGCGTGTTCCTAGAAATCAACCACATCAACAATGTGGCGGTTAAAATCGAAATCGCAACAAAACTTGATGCTAGGCCTTGAGCATATGCATTCGAGCGTTTTTCTAGCAGTCTGTGGCTAAGAATTCTGCTTAGCAGAAAGGCAATCAGTATCATGCTGACCTGTCCAACAAAAACAATCGAGGTAAGCATTAGTTGGATTTCGAAGCCTTGGTCTGAATACTCGGTGTAGGTGCTTGACAGCTGTCGACTCAGTTCTGGAATGACAAGGAATTCAAGTAAAAACCCCACCAGAACTAACATCCAGATCATTCCCAGAGCAAAATTAGCAGCTAGCTTTCGAATATTCATCGAAGGTCCCCTTTCGCAATCACTTCACTGTATCGATAAACGATAGTATCGCAAAACGATGTTGAGTTGAGGGTTTTGCCGGAGTTTCTAGCCGTCGGTTGAACGACGCGTGCGAGTGCGCTGACGCTCGGAGTTCGCACGAGGTGCGCGAGGCTGCTCGGTCGAAGGCTTCTTCTCGCCCGAGCCTGAGCTACCGCGCCCAGAGCCGCGCGAGTTTCCGCCTCGACCGCCCGATGAACCGCCGCGGCTGTTGCCGCCACGATCGTTCGATCCGGCAGGCCTAGCGACTGCGGTTGAAGCACGCAGGCGACCCTTGGTGCCGGGTGTGATGTTCAAGTCTTCAAACAGGTGAGCAGAGCTCGAGTAAGTCTCGGTTGGCTCTGGCTGGCCAAATTGAAGCGCTTCGTTGATGTGCTTCCAACGGGTTAGGTCTTCCCAGTCAACGAAGGTCACGGCGATTCCGGTGCGACCAGCGCGTCCGGTGCGACCGGTGCGGTGCAGGTAGGCCTTCTCATCCTCAGGGACGGTGTAGTTGATCACGTGCGTCACGTCGTCAACGTCGATGCCTCGGGCGGCAACCTCGGTGGCAACCAAAATGTCTTTCTTACCTGAGCGGAAAGCCGCCATAGATTTCTCGCGCGCCTCCTGCGACATATCACCGTGCAGAGCCGAAGCGTTGAAGCCGCGGTCGATTAGTTCTTCGGCGACCTTGCCGGCCTGACCATCGCCTATGATGCCTATCACGCATCGCTGGGTGGCAATGAGGCGCCGGTGATCGACGGTTTTACCGGTGACCAGCGCTTTTTCCTTGGCTGGGCACAGGTGTGGCGGCGTAATTATCGCGAAGCAAATTTGCGTAATC
>CAZSRJ010000119.1:0-3424 GCA_964609235.1 uncultured Rhodoluna sp. | reverse complement strand
ATTTCTTGGCACAAGATAGATAGAGAAAATGAAAAGTAGCTAGTCTTTTTCGATTGGTCCAGGCTGTTCGCCCCCGATTAGGTAGCGTTCGATTTGCTCTGTATTCATCCAGAAAAACTCAGACTTGGCATCTTTGATGGCTGCGCTGAAGACTTCGTTGCTTTTGCCGGAGTTAATGGCGTTCTCTACCAAATCTAGAAAATCTGCCTCGGGCTGCATGCCAAGGGCTTCGGCTACAGCTGCGGTTTGGTCTTCGCTAAGTAGGTAGATGGCTTCGCGATCATCGGCATCGGCATAGATCTTGTAGCCGGTTGCTTCTTTCTCAATGCGAACATAATCGATTCGCGTGTTGAATGTGATGTCGTTGGCTGTTCGGGTGTATTTCATTACTGCCTCCCGCAAGGGCGGGGTCGGGGTGCTCGGCCAAACGACGAAAGGGGTGGAGTTGAAAGGGGGTAAAAACTCCTGCCGAGCACCCTCGCCCTTACTTTCTATTTGTACAGGCACCCTCTGACATAGAACTAAGCGGCCGAACGAACCGCTTCTGGGCCGAATGTTCGGCGCACCGGATACTCGAGATACTCGCACCACTCTTCGAGCCGCTGATCTCGCCAAACGTAGTCGCGGGCAACCTGCGCCAGCGCCGCCCAATAGAACACGTCGATCAGGTCAATCTCGAAGGCATTCATCTCACCGCGATTGAAGCCCTGGCCCAAAATGCGACGCAGAGTGGTTGGCACAATCGAGAGTCCAAACTGGTGCAGAACCTCCATGACGCGAAACTCGATCTCGCGCGCCTGGCCAGGTTGACAGCGCACGTTTCCCCCGCGAACCATATCGTTTGGGCCGCTCGGCAGGTGCAAGAGTCGGTTGATGCGAATGGCCTGGCTGGTGCGGGCATCATCCATGAGATCAAAAAGCGCCTCGAACTTATCGAGTTCGTAGCCCACTCGGCGCAAATCAAGCCGGTCGGCAAAGTAGGTGAATTTATAGAACGGGATGTGCCGTGAGCCAGCGAAAGTGAGCTCAGCTGGGCCACCGCCCCAGAGTTCGGCAGCCTCATCGACCTCGTCGAGGTCATCACGGTCGAATGTCACCCGTTTATTCTCTCGCGACCGAGCGAGCGACACAAACGACTGGGTAATCTTGAAACCATGACCAGCAAGCAGCCAAAGAAGAAGTACAAATGGGGATGGGCAGATTCTGTTATCGCCGTTTCAGTGATTGGCATTGCGCTGGTTGGCGGCACGGTTTATCTAGGAACCGTTGAGAAACCAGCACAAGAATTGCGCAATGAAAAGCTGGCTTGCGAGAACTTCAACAAGGCCCTGCAAGACGCATACACAAAAGACAACATCACCGACTTTTACTACACCCTGTTTCGTGGAGCATACAAAGGAATCGACGAGTCGGTTGAAGGCAAAGAGCTGAGCGACAGTTTTATTGCACTGGCTCAACTTGAGGCATACGTGAGCAAAGAGTCAGAAGAGGGCATGCTCGAGCCGGTTAGCGATGCCACTTCTCTGGTTCAGGCAAATTGTGCGCAACTGCTCGATGTGCAGTTCTCTACGCCTGCGCCTACAAACTAATTCTTATTTTGCGAGCATGTCGTGACGCACGATAATTGCGTCACGCGCCGGGCCGACACCGATAGCTGAGATTCTCGCCCCGCTCATCTTCTCGATTGCGAGCACATAGTCTTGGGCGGTCTTCGGTAGATCTTCAAACTTCTTGCAACCAGAAATATCTTCTGTCCAGCCGACAAAGTTTTGATAGATCGGCTTTGCGTGGTGAAAGTCTGACTGAGAAACCGGCATCTCTTCGTGGCGAACTCCGTCGACCTCGTAGGCAACACAAACCGGAATTTCTTTTAGCCCGGTGAGCACATCGAGCTTGGTCATCACGAAGTCGGTGACGCCATTGATGCGAGCCGAGTAGCGCGCGATAGGTGCGTCATACCAGCCGCAGCGACGCGGGCGACCTGTTGTGGTGCCGAACTCGTGACCTGTCTTGCGCAAGAACTCGCCGCTCTCATCGAACAGTTCAGTCGGAAACGGTCCAGATCCGACTCGAGTCGTGTAGGCCTTGACGATAGCAATGACAGTTGTAAAGAGGCCTGGGCCGATGCCAGAACCGGTCGATGCGCCACCTGCGGTTGAGCTCGACGAGGTTACGAACGGATAGGTTCCGTGATCGACATCGAGCATGGTTGCCTGACCACCCTCGAACAGCACGGTCTTATTGGCTTCTATTGCCTGGTGCAACTCGAGCGCGGTGTCGGCAACCATCGGCGCGAGACGCTCGGTGTAAGAAAGAAGTTCTTTCACCGTTTCGTCAACTTTAATTGCGGCACGGTTATAGACCTTGGTTAGCAAATTGTTTTTGGCGACAAGCGCGCCTTCGACCTTTTGACGCAAAATACTCTCGTCAAACAAATCTTGAATGCGAATTCCAACGCGGTTGATTTTGTCGGCATAGGTTGGGCCGATGCCGCGACCGGTGGTGCCGATTGCACGCTTGCCTAAGAATCTTTCAGAAACTTTATCGACAGTCACGTTGTAGGGCGTGATTACGTGCGCGTTTGCAGAAATGCGCAACCTGGATGTGTCGATGCCGCGAGAGTTAAGCGCATCGAGTTCTTGAAACAGCACCGCAAGGTCAATCACAACACCGTTTGAGATAACCGGCACAACACCGGGAGTCAAAATTCCAGATGGCAAAAGGTGTAGTGCGTATTTTTCTGAGCCGATAACCACGGTGTGACCGGCGTTGTTTCCGCCATTGAACTTGACAACGTAGTCGATGTGCTCAGCGAGTAGGTCGGTGGCTTTACCCTTGCCTTCGTCGCCCCACTGGGCACCGACAATCACAACAGCAGGCATAACAGCCTCATCTCAGAAAAAGGATTGGAACCGCGAGCGCGTTCCCTAGCAAGTTTAGCGAGCGGTCGGGTTTGGCAAAAGGCTATTTCTTGAAGACGTGTTGCATGACCCACGAGTGCATTGTGATGGCTGCCGCCGCACTCGCATTAATTGAGCGGGTAGAGCCAAACTGGGTGATTTCGAGCACCACCTCAGAGGCGGCAATCGCAGCTTCGCTCAGCCCCGGCCCTTCTTGACCAAATAGCAGAACGCAGTTCTCGGGCAGGTCGTAGGTTTCGATTTGCTTGCATCCGGGCACATTGTCGATGGCGATAATTGGCATGCCCTCGGCTTTAGCCCATGCCACGAACTCTTCTACCGTCGGATGGTGACGCACGTGCTGGTAGCGGTCGGTCACCATTGCCCCACGACGGTTCCAGCGCTTATGGCCCACTATGTGCACCTCGGCGGCCAAGAAAGCATTGGCGGTGCGAACGATCGAGCCAATGTTTAGGTCATGCTGCCAGTTCTCGATTGCAACGTGAAAACTGTGGCGTCGCACA
>CAZSRJ010000118.1:0-3445 GCA_964609235.1 uncultured Rhodoluna sp. | reverse complement strand
AAATGCCATCTTGCTCGCGAGCGATGGTGCTTCGGTTGGCGTTGGAATGGGTCAGGTGAATCGCGTCGATTCTTGCCGCCTCGCGGTTGCGCGTGCCGAGTCTCGCTCGCGCGGGGCAGTGGCAGCTTCTGACGCATTCTTTCCGTTCAAGGATGGCCTCGAGGTTCTGCTCGAAGCCGGCGTGAAGGCGGTCGTTCAGCCTGGCGGTTCGAAGCGCGATGCCGAAGTTATCGAGGCAGCTGCGTCTGCGGGCGTAACGATGTACTTCACGGGCGAGCGACACTTCTTTCACTAGAAATTTCACTCGAAAAAAGTTCGAGGTTTTGCGCCGTGAGCGCCAAAAAACTGCCATAGACTGCAAGGCTGGCTCGATTCTGGAATAATCCTGTGAGTCGGCAGTTAGGTACTTAAGTGAAACCCCGCGGCACAGTAGCCACATTGCTACGCATATTCCCTTATGCGAAGAAGGCCCTACCCAGAATGATTCTGGGCACCATCACGGCCCTCGCTGCGCACATGTTCGCCCTAACCATTCCTCAGTTTCTGAGCACTCTGGTAAACCGTCTTAACGAAAACGGCACCTTCGAGGCGCTGCTTCCGGCGGTTCTGGCCGTGCTCGGTTTCGGCCTGCTCGAGGCCGTAATGGTGTTGCTTCGCCGCTGGCTCGTGCTCACCCCGGGCACCCACGTTGAGGCCGGTCTTCGCCGAACCCTCTATGCAAAGTTGCAAGATCTGCCGGTAGCTTTTCACGACAAGTGGCCAAGCGGTCAGCTGCTCAGCCGCGCAACGGGTGACCTTAGCCTGATTCGTCGTTGGCTATCGTTCGGTTTGGTCTTGTTTGTGGCCAACGGAATCACAATTGTCATCGGTCTTGCAGTTCTCTTCACATTCCACTGGATTCTCGGTCTCTTGTTTTTACTCACCTCGATTCCAATCTGGATTCGCGGGTATCGCTTCGAGAAGCAGTATCACTCGGTTGCGCGCATCAGCCAAGACCAGGCCGGAGACCTAGCCACTTCGATTGAGGAATCGGTGCACGGCATCCGTGTGGTTAAAGCTTTTGGTCGCGGCGGATATTTTGCAGACAAGTTTTCTAAAGACGCATCGAATCTTCGCTCAACCGAGTTGAAGAAGGCCGGTCTAATCGCAAACATTTGGATCTACCTAATTCTTATTCCGGAATTTGCGGTTGGTCTATCGCTGCTAATCGGAGTGTGGTTGGTTTCGACAGACCAGCTAACCGTTGGTGGGCTGGTTGCTTTCTTCGCCACCACAACCGTGCTGCGCTGGCCAACCGAATCGGTCGGATTCTTGCTCTCAATGACACTCGACGCAAAGACAGCTGTCGAACGTTTCTTTGAGGTGCTCGATGCGCCGGTTGAAATAACCGACCCAGACAAGGCAAAGAAAATCAAGAAGCCAGAGGGGCGTTTGGTTTTCAAAGATGTGCACTTTAGATATGCAGATGCACCGGCAGACCAGCCAGATTTGTTGAACGGTGTAAACCTCGTGCTCGAACCCGGCGAATCAGTTGCGCTCATCGGCATTACCGGTTGCGGCAAGTCAACCCTGACCGCGCTCACCACTCGCTTGTATGAAGTGACTGGCGGTTCGGTTGAACTCGACGGAGTAGATGTGCGCGACCTAGATCGCACCGACCTGCGCCAGCACATCGCAATGGCCTTCGAAGATGCCACCTTGTTCTCGGCGAGCGTTCGCGACAACGTTCTTCTAGGCAGGCCAAACGCCACTAAGAAAGAGCTCAAGCAGGCCATTGAAATTGCCCAGGCCCAGTTTGTCTATGACCTGCCTGAGGGGCTAGATACCAAGATTGGCGAGGAGGGCATGAGCCTGTCTGGTGGTCAGCGTCAGCGTTTGGCACTTGCCCGCGCGGTGGCCTCGAAGCCAGAGGTCTTGGTGCTCGACGACCCGCTTTCTGCACTCGATGTCGACACCGAGGCAATGGTCGAAGAAGCCCTGCGCACAGTGCTCAAGACCACCACGGCTCTGATTGTGGCTCACCGCCCGTCTACCGTGCAGCTGGCCGACAAGGTTGCACTGCTCGAAGACGGCAAGATCACCGCAATCGGCAAGCACAGCGAATTGTTGGCGACCAACAAGCACTACCGTCACGTGATTTCTAGCCTCGATGCCGATGGCAATGAACTGAAGACTAAAACACGCAAGAAGGCGGTCAAGAAATGAGCATGCAGGGAGTTGCTAACGAAGACCGCATCGAACTAAACAAAGAAGATGCCAAGGCAATCAAATTGCGTTCGCGCCGACTTCTTTTCAGTTTGGTAAGACCAATCAAGAAGCGTCTCGCGGTGAGCATGGTCTTGGTCATCTTCAGTCAGGCGTTGCGCGTGATCGGCCCCGGTCTGATTGCGCTCGGCATCGACTGGGCATTGCCGCAGGCGATGAAGCAAAATGTTGCTCCGCTCTTGTTTACCGTTGGCGCGTTTCTGTTTGCCGCAGTTGCAACCGGAGTGCTAACCGCGTGGTTCTTGCTCTACTCGGCAAAAACTAACCAGGGCGTAATCTTCGATCTGCGCAACCGCATCTTTGTGCACACGCAAAAGCTGAGCCTGCAGTTTCACGAGAAATACACCTCTGGTCGCGTAATCGCTCGTCAAACCAGCGACCTCGACTCAATCAAAGAATTGCTCGACACCGGTGGCAATGAAATGGTTGCCGGAATTCTCTACATGATTTTCACCGCAACAGCTCTCGCGTTGCTCGACATCAGCAGCTTCGGCGTAATTCTCATCTCGCTAATTCCGCTGTTCTTCTTGACCAGGTGGTTTCAGAAGAACACCCGAATCAACTTCAGAAAGACTCGAGTTGCCTCGGCCAAGTTGATTGTGCACTTTGTTGAGACGATGACCGGTATCCGTGCGGTTAAGGCGTTCAGAAAAGAGAAGCGCAACCAAGAAGAGTATGGCGAGCTGGTCGAAGACTATCGTTTCGTCAACGCCAAGGTGATTCAGCTGTTCGGCATCTATGACCCGAGTCTGATCATGATCGGAAACATCACCGTTGGTGCTGTGCTGCTATTTGGCGGTCTGCGCGTTATCGAGGGCGACATCGGCATCGGCGTCTTGACCGCGGCAATTTTGTATGCCCGTCGCTTCTTTGACCCGATGGAAGGCCTGGCGATGTTCTACAACGCCTACCAGTCGGCTAACTCGTCGCTCGAGAAGATCTCGGGTGTGCTCGAAGAGCAGCCAACCGTGCCAGAGCCTGAGAAGCCTGTTGCGCTCAAGAACCCCAAGGGCAAGCTGCAGTTCGACAAGGTGAACTTTCACTACGGCGAAGGCGCGACAATTCTGCCCGACTTCGACCTAACGATTCCGGCCGGTCAGACCATCGCGCTGGTTGGCACAACAGGCTCTTTTTGGGATTCTTTAGATCGGCTTTGGCTCTCACCAGAATTCTGTGCAGT
>CAZSRJ010000117.1:0-3449 GCA_964609235.1 uncultured Rhodoluna sp. | reverse complement strand
TTGCTCCGGCGAGCACTTCATCCAAGTTGTGAGTTATGACAGATTTGGCAACATCGGCGCCGGCATCTAATACGAGTTGCTTGAAAAGTTGCCTATCTTCACCCTTCTTGATGGCTTCAATTTTGGCGCCAATGAGTTCGACGTTGTATTTTTCGAGGATGCCCAGTTCGTCTAGCGCCATGGCTGCATTGAGGGCGGTCTGACCACCAAGCGTCGGAAGAATTGCGTCTGGGCGCTCTTTGATGATTATCGACTCGATTACCTCTGGCGTAATTGGTTCAACATAGGTTGCATCAGCGAAGTCTGGGTCGGTCATGATCGTTGCTGGGTTCGAGTTGATCAAAATGACTCGAATGCCCTCTTCTTGCAGAACACGGCAAGCCTGGGTGCCCGAGTAGTCAAACTCACAGGCCTGACCGATAACGATTGGTCCAGATCCGATAACAAGAACGCTCTTGATGTCGCTACGTTTTGGCATTATTTGGCCTTCTTGCTTGATTTGATGAGCTCGACGAGTCTGTCGAAGAGGTAGTTGCTGTCGTGCGGACCGGCTGCCGCCTCTGGGTGATACTGAACCGAAAACGCTGGTATGTCGAGACACTCCAGACCTTCAACGCAATCATCGTTTAGTGAAACGTGCGAGACACGAACGGAACCATAACCGTTAGCACTTTGCAGATTGTCGAGCGCGTCGGTCTTCACCGCGAAACCATGGTTGTGCGCGGTTACTTCAACCTTGCCGGTCGTTCTATCCATGACCGGTTGATTGATTCCTCGGTGTCCGAATGGAAGCTTGAAAGTCTCGAATCCGAGTGCGCGACCGAGCAGCTGGTTTCCGAAACAAATTCCAAAGAAAGGAATCCTTTGATCGAGCACCTTTCTCAGAACTTGAACCTGAGCATCTGCGGCCTCTGGGTCGCCCGGACCGTTTGAGTAGAACACGGCATCTGGCTGGCTAGAAAGGAGTTGTTCGGCAGAAACGGTGGCCGGGAATACCTCAACTGTCAGGCCGCGAGCGAGCATGTGTTCGATTGTTGATCGTTTGATTCCTAGGTCAACAATTGCAACGGTGCCTATGCTTTCGCCAACTGGCTTTTCGATGTAGCGCTTGTCGGTGCTAACCACGTCGCTAAGTGACTGTCCTTTCATCTCGAGCGAAGAACGCACAATAGACAGAAGCTCGTCCTGAGTCTTCTCTGCATCAGCACCGCTAAAGATTCCGGCGCGCATTGCACCTGAGCTTCTTAGATGGCGGGTCAGAGCACGCGTGTCTAAACCGCTGATTCCAACTATTTCGTGCTTTATCAGTTCATCGTCGAGCGAATTCTCGGCTCTGAAGTTGCTCACAATTCGTGACGGATCGCGCACCACGTAGCCGGCAACCCATATGCGATCTGACTCCTCGTCTTTCTTGTTCACGCCAGTGTTGCCTATGTGCGGTGCGGTTTGTACAACTATCTGGCCGGCATAAGACGGATCGGTGAGAGTCTCTTGGTAACCGGTCATTCCGGTGGCGAACACCAACTCACCCAGACTGCTGCCCTGTTTTCCATATGGTTCACCCGAGAACACTCTTCCGTCTTCGAGAACTAGAAACGCTGAGCTCATTTGCCTGCACCTGTGCCTTTGATTTGAGTGAATTTGACGAAAGTTGACTGAGTATCATCGCTTGCGTTCAGTCTGAAATTGGTGGTTACCTCGGTCTCGCCAAGAAGCCAACTGATTGAAAGCAGGCCAGAGGTCTCAACACCTCGGTCGATGGTGGCCGAAGCCCTTGAGACATCGGTGATGGCGTGCTGCGGAATCGAGAATGACCTCTCACCCAGCCTCTTTACCTGGATGCCGTCTGCTCGCAGCAAGAGCTCTGCCTTGCCCCTGTGCAGTAATCCGTTGCTAACTATGCGTTCGAGTGGTTTCGTTGCGAAGACCGTTGAGACGTAAAAGCCGGTCACAGCCGCGGTAAGAGTGCCGGTTAGGGCTTCTAGAGGCGCCGGCTCTCCAAGTGCGCTCTGCTTCTTTGCTCTGCGCCTAATCGCAGAGACCGCAAGCGCGATTAGTGCAAAGAAAAGTAAGGCGCTTAGAAGTGCAACGATGTCTCTCTGGCTCACTCTGAAACTACTTTCTGAAGCACTGAATTTTTGACCGTGAAATTGCCCCTGTAGATCGTGTGAACTACTTGACCCTTAAGTTGCAATCCTCGGTATGGGTTATTGGCGCTTTTGCTTGCTGTGCTCACTTCAATCACTCGAGTCGCCTGTGAGTCGATCAAAGTAAGGTTGGCTACAGCACCAACGGCTATAGCCTCGCCCTGGTTTTCATCGCGAGCAATTCGCGCTGGGTTATGCGAAAGAACCTCTGCCAGTCTTTGCCAATTTGATTTTCCAGATTCAATGAGAACGTTTTGGGCAACTGCGGCAGCTGTCTCTAGACCAACCATTCCAAACGCAGCAGCTGAGAACTCACAATCTTTCAATTCAGCCGCGTGCGGTGCGTGATCTGTGGCGATTATGTCGATAGTGCCGTCAATCAGGGCTTCGCGCAGGGCAAGCACATCAGACTGCTTTCGCAATGGTGGGTTGACCTTGTATAGCGGGTTGTAGTCGTTCACGAGTTCCTCGGTGAGCATGAGGTGGTGCGGAGTAACCTCGGCGGTTACGCCAATTCCCCTCGCTTTCGCCCATCGAATTACCTCTACTGAACCGGCTGTCGACAGGTGGCAGATGTGCAGTCGTGCACCCGTGTGCTCGGCCAGAAGCACATCGCGAGCGATTATCGACTCTTCGGCAACCGCTGGCCAACCCTTTAGTCCGAGAACTGCGCTCAGTTCGGAGTCATTCATCTGAGCGCCCTCGGTAAGGCTCGGCTCTTGGGCGTGCTGAGCAATCACCCCATCGAAGCTCTTTACGTATTCAAGGGCGCGCTTCATCACAAGTGCATCGCTTACACACTTGCCATCGTCACTAAAGACTTTCACCTTGGCCTGAGACTTGTTCATGAGCCCAAGCTCGGCCATTTGTGTGCCCTCGAGTCCTTTAGTTACTGCGCCGATCGGAAAGACGTCAACGTAACCGGCTCGCTCGCCAAGGTTTCGCACCAATTCGACCACAGCGGCGTTGTCGGCAACTGGGCTGGTGTTCGCCATGGCGTGCACCGCCGTAAAGCCACCGAGTGCTGCCGATTGAGTGCCGGTGAGCACGGTTTCGCTTGCCTCAAAGCCTGGCTCTCTCAGGTGCGTGTGCAGGTCAACGAATCCTGGCAACAAACGCAATTCAGTGCAGTCGATGACTTCATCGCCTTGAAGATTCTGACCAATTTCGCTGATGCGTGAGTCTTCGATAAGAACATCTGCCACTGAGTTGTCGGGAAAAACCGCCGCCTTAAGCACGAAATTAGACATCTAATGACCTTTCTCCTGAAATTAAGCTGTACAGCACGGCCATGCGAACCGA
>CAZSRJ010000116.1:0-3486 GCA_964609235.1 uncultured Rhodoluna sp. | reverse complement strand
CCGAAACGGCGATTGCGGTTCGCAAACGCTCTTATGGCTCGCAAGAAATCGACCTTGCGAAAGTCGGGCCACAGCGCCTCTTCGAAATAGAGTTCGCTGTTGCTGCTCTGCCAGAGCAAGAAGCCGCTCAGGCGCTGTTCGCCCGAGGTGCGAATGATCAAATCGGGGTCGGCTTGTCCACCGGTATAGAGATGTTCGGCAATTAGTTCTGGGGTGAGCGATTCGGTCAGCTCATCAATCGTCTTGCCACTTCCCGAGTGCTGCTTGATGATGCTCTTCACGGCATCGGCAATTTCGGTGCGACCGCTGTAGCCAACAGCCAGGTTGACGATTGGTTTATCAAGGGCGGCGGTTGAATTTTCGGCCGCCTCGATTGGGCTGCGCAGCGACTCTGGCAGAACCGCGCGATCGCCAACCAGTCGCACCTGCCAGCGCTTGCGTCTTGCAAGTTCGGTTGCCACCTCGCCGATGATGCGCAACAGGTCTTGTAATTCGTCTGACGAGCGCTTCAGCAGGTTGTCGGTTGAGAGCATATAGAGCGTGGTGTTTTTGATGCCGATTTCGTCGCACCACTGCAGAAACTCGAAGATCTTGAGTGCTCCAGCCGCGTGGCCTGCAGATGCCTTCGAGCCGGGTCTGCGCTCGGCCCAGCGGCGATTGCCATCGAGCATCACGGCTACGTGTTTTGGCAAATCTGCCGAGACCAGGCCACGTTCGAGCCGGCCCTCATAGAGGCGATACAGAAGATTGCGCACAGGTGAAATCTACCAAAGTCAAGACAGGTCAAATCTCGGCATAAGGTTGGCTTATGAGTCTGCCAATTAGCAACGGTCTGAGCGATCCGGTCGAAAACGCAAAACCAACCTGGCGCGGCTGGATTCACACGGGAGTGCTGCCTCTGGTTATCGCGGGTGGCATCGTGCTGATTGTTCTTGCCGACGGAGCCGTGGCCAAGTTTGCCAGCGCGATTTTCTTTGCCAGCTCGTTCTTGCTGTTTGGCACATCGGCGCTCTATCACCGCTTCAACTGGAAGCCAAAAACCTACATGGTGCTCAAGCGAATTGACCACGCCAACATTTTCGTTTTGATTGCCGGCTCATACACGCCAATCACGCTGCTCGCGCTTTCACAAGAAAAAGCACTTCCGCTAATCATTGTGATTTGGTCGACGGCAATTCTTGGAATTCTGTTTCGAGTTTTCTGGGTGGGCGCACCGCGCTGGCTAATCGTTGCGATTTACATCGGCATGGGTTGGGCGGCGTTTGCATACGTGGTCGATTTCTTCAATGCCAATGCACCGATGATGATTTTGATTCTCTCCGGAGGCCTCGCCTACACACTCGGCGGCGTTGTTTACGCGCTGAAAAAGCCAAACCCGTTTCCGGGAAAATTTGGTTTTCACGAGATCTTTCACTCGTTGACGGTCTTGGCTTTTATGAGCCACTGGACCGCAGCTTTGCTAATCGCCCTTAACCCCATCGCCGGCAGCTTCGGCGGCTAGCTTTTCTTGAATCTCGGCGCGGTAACGCACGCGTCGAATGCGGCGAACCATGTCGACAACAATCAGAACCGCTCCCAAAACCATGAAAGCCACAAACAAGAAACCAACTGTTCCTGGGCTGTAAAAAGTGGTTGCCGGATCGGCGGTTGGTGTTGGTGTCATAGATAGTGTCGACATAAAAATCAGCATGCTTCTAGTATCGCCGCAAAAAGGTAGCCTTAAGGCAATGAATCAAGAAGAACTGCTCGCCCAACGCTACGGGCGCTCAAGCCAATCGAAGCTGCGTGAACGCCGCATAGCAACTGTGCTTGCCGGCACCCTTTTGGTGAGTTTCTTGATCTGGGCAGTGGCAGTTACGGCTTACGGCGCAAACCGCGTTACCGCCGAAGTTCAGAGCTTTTTGGTGATCGACGAGAAGCAAACCGAGGTCACAATCTTGGTTGAACGCCCTCGACCAGACCCCGTGGTCTGCCAGGTTGAGGTGCTCGACATTCGCTATGCCGTTGTGGGTTATCGCGAGGTGACCTTCTTGAGCAACTCGAGCTCAGAGCAAACCGTGATGGTCAACACCACGGGCCTTGGCGTAACTGGAGTTACGAAAGACTGCTGGTTCAAATAAACTTGAGTCATTATGACTGACTCACCCGAAGGCACCTGGCTCACCCAAGAGGCATACGATCGCTTGGCCGCAGAGCTTTCGCAACTAATCAATGTTGGCCGCAAAGAAATCGCAAAGAAGATTTCAGAGGCGCGCGATGAAGGCGACCTTAAAGAAAACGGCGGATACCACGCAGCTCGTGAAGAGCAGGGCAAGATCGAGATGCGAATCGCTCGCCTCGAAGAACTTTTGGCAACCGCGGTTGTCGACGATGAGCGTCAGTCAGACGGAACAGTTGCTGCCGGCACAATCGTCACACTGACTCTCAACGGCAACGAGCAGCGCTTCTTGCTCGGCAGCCCCGAAATCAGCCAAGGCATCGACATCGATGTGTTCAGCCCAGAGAGCCCGCTCGGCATTGCAATTCACGGATTAGCCGTGGGTGACGAAACCTCGTATGCCGCACCAAACGGCAAGGTGTTTGCGGTGAAAATCGTAAACGTCGAAACGTTTGTTGGCTAAAAAGCTTTAGTCTTCGTGCTCGATGCGGGCCTTGATGCCCGAGTTCTTGAGCTCAGTCATGATTCGCTCAACGTGTTCGCGGTCTGAAGTTTCAACACTCATCTGAAGCTCGACTTCGCCGATGCCAAGACCGCGTCCGTGTCTGGTGTGAAGCACCTCAACCACGTTGCCCTGAGCGCGAGCGATGGCCTCAGAGGTCTTCACCAGCTGACCAGGGCGGTCTGGCAACATGGCGGTGATGGTTGTGTAGCGGTTGGCGGCTTCGAGGCCGTGGCCGATGATCTTCTGCATCAGCAGTGGGTCGAGGTTTCCACCAGATAGCACGGCAACCGTGGTTCCCTTTGGCTTTACCTTGCCGGTCATGAGCGCCGCCACAGAGGCTGCGCCGGCAGGCTCAACCACGAGTTTCGCCCGCTCGGCCAGGGCAACGATTGCCTGTGCAATCTGGCTGTCGCTCACGGTGACAACCTTGTCGATGTGCTTCTTGATTAGGTCAAACGGAATAGCGCCGGGCTTGGCAACCGCGATGCCATCGGCGATTGTTGGCTTGGTCTCGATTTGCTTTGGCGAACCCGAGCGCAGCGACGGAACATAACTTGCCGCGTTCTCGGCCTGAACGCCGATTACCTGAACCTTCTTGCCGCGCGCTTTGGCGCGAAGTTTCGCAGCCACCGCAACGCCAGCCGCAAGACCGCCACCACCGATTGAAACGATTATGGTTTGCACGTCTTCAACCTGGTTGAAGATCTCGAGACCAACGGTTCCCTGACCGATTACAACGTCGATGTGGTCGAAAGGCGGAATGAAGATTGCGCCCTTCTTCTCGGCATAGGCTTTTGCGGCAACCAGGGTCTCACCGAAAACG
>CAZSRJ010000115.1:0-3492 GCA_964609235.1 uncultured Rhodoluna sp. | reverse complement strand
TTCTATTGCCACGCACTGTGTTTATTTCGCCGTTGTGGGCAATCATTCTGAACGGATGCGCGAGCGGCCAAGACGGAAATGTGTTAGTTGAGAATCGCGAGTGAACCAGAGCCAGCGCCGATTCAAAACGCTCGTCGCTGAGATCTGGATAGAACGGCTCGAGCTGCAGTGTGGTGACCATGCCCTTGTAAACAATTGTCTTCGACGAGAGAGATGGATGGTAAGTTCCGAGGCTGCTCTCGCTTCTTTTGCGAAGCCTGAATAGCTGACGTTCGAGCGGCATGCCGGTGTTGCCGCTATCTGATGCAACAAATACCTGACGTATAAGTGGCATAGCGCGGCGAGCAAGCTCGCCCAGGTTTTCTGGTCGAACCGGAACGTCGCGCCAACCGATAACGCTAAGACCTTCTTCATGTGCGAGGTTTGCGAAGGCAGACTCGATGCGAACGGCGTCATCGGGGTCTAGAAAAACGAGTCCGGTGCCATAAGCGCCTTTTGCAGGGAGTTTGAAGTCAACAACTGATCGAAAGAAACCGTCGGGAATCTGCGAAAGAATACCTGCGCCATCACCGGTGCCGGCGTCGGAACCGATAGCTCCGCGATGTTCGAGATTTCTGAGTGCGTTTAGCGCTGTTTCGATAATGTCGTGCCCGGCAGTGCCCCTTAGTGTTGCAACCATCGCCAAGCCGCAGGCATCACGATCGCGGGTCGGATCGTATAGTCCGTGTGCTTTGGGTGCCGTGTTGAATTTGGCAAATGGGGACATCGAAGACATGCCAAACTCCAATCAAAAAATTAGAGGGACGTCCTTGGCCCAAGATGGCTCGCGAGCGAGAAATTTAAGATTACCTGCGCTTGTGGCGCCTGCCCTTGAAGTCTAATTTTCGACTTTGTCGGCCTTGGTGCCCTCTGAGTCTATAACATCAGGCTCTTTAGGCTCCCTGCCTGGCAGATAAACCGATGTCTCTTCTTCTTTGTGCTTGCGTCTAGACCAGACAAATAGGGCAACACCGATGGCGATTCCAAAAATCGCAGACCAGACATTGGTTCGTAAGCCAAAGAAAATTTCACTCGGATCTATGCGGATGCTCTCGATGAAAGCTCGACCGATCGAGTATGTGATGAGATAAGCGGCGAACATTTGTCCCCAACGAAGCTTGAACTTGCGGTCAAGCCAGATCAGAACGGCAAATCCCATTAGGTTCCAAATCAGTTCATACAAGAAGGTCGGGTGAAACAGCACGCCAGCAGGCAGGCCGGCCGGATAGGCCGGGTTCGCGGTTGATATCTCTAGCCCCCAAGGCAGCGTAGTCGGCAAGCCAAACAGTTCGTTGTTGAAGTAGTTTCCTATGCGACCTATTGCCTGGGCAACCAGAACTCCCGGCGCTATTGCGTCGGCGAAAGCCAAAAATTTGATTCCAGCAGTTCTCGCGCCGATGAATGCCCCGACGCTACCTAGAATTAACGCTCCGAAGATAGCAAGGCCACCTTCCCAAACGGCAAACACTTTACTGAGATCTGCACCCGAATAGAAGTAGTAATCCCAGTGAGTTAGAACGTGAAAGATGCGTCCGCCGACTATTCCGAACGGAACGGCCCAAAGGGCGATGTCGAGAATCATTCCAGCTGGCCCGCCGCGCTGCCTGAAACGTCTCGAACCTATCCAGATTGCTAGCGCGATTCCGATGAGAATGAACAGAGCGTAAAAGTGAACCCTGATGGGCCCCAACTCGAATGACGAGACATCCGGGCTGGGAATACTGTTCAAGATGTTCATGAAATCTTCCTATTCTGGCTCAGTTCTCTAACTTTATCTTTGAGAGCCGAAAGCCCTCCACGCGAATATGCCCTAACGAACGCCGAGCCCACTATCGCAGCATCTGCGTAGGAGTTGACTTCGCGCACCTGTTCGGCAGTGCTGATTCCAATTCCCACGGCTGCAAGTTGCGATGAATCTGCATGTCTAATCTTCTGCACAACTGTGCGAGCCAATTGGTCTAGTTGCGCCCGTTCGCCGGTTATGCCCATGGTTGACACCGCATAGGTGAAACCCCTGCTGAGTTCACTTGCGTTGCCGACCCTCACACTCGATGATGATGGTGTCGCTAAGAACACGCGATCCAGATCGAGCCTGGAAGAAATCTCGAGCCACTCACCTGCCTCGTCTGGAATCAGATCGGGGGTGATGAGTCCGGCTCCCCCGGCTTCCTTGAGCTTCATGGCAAACCTCTCGACACCAAACTGCAAGACCGGGTTCCAGTAAGACATGACTAGCACGGGAGTATCAACGGCCGAAGTTATCTTCCTAAGCGCTTCGAATGTCTGAGACAGTTTGAATCCATTTTGAAGAGCCAGCTCAGTGGCCTCTTGAATCTCTATTCCGTCCATAACCGGGTCACTATAAGGAATGCCCAGCTCGAGAACGTCGATGCCGTTTCGGCACATTTCGATGCAGGCCTCAACGGAAGCCTCTAGATTTGGAAAGCCAAGAGGAAAATAACCAATCAGGTTGGTGTTTCCTTTTGCAAGATTTGCACGCAACGTTCTCTCAGTCTTTGACATTTGCTAACCGATGAACCCGAAGTACTTGGCCGCGGTTTCCATGTCTTTGTCACCACGACCGCTGAGATTAATTAAGACGCTTGAACCGGCGGCAAGTTCTTTGCCGAGTTTCAGAGTGCCGGCAAGAGCGTGGGCTGTCTCTATTGCCGAGATTATGCCCTCGGTTTGTGCAAGAAGTTTCAGCGCCTGCATTGCCTCGTCGTCGCTAATTCCTCGATAGTGTGCCCGACCGAGATCCTTTAACCACGAGTGTTCTGGGCCGACTCCTGGGTAATCGAGACCCGCAGAGATCGAGTGGCTTTCAACTGTTTGACCATCTTCGTCTTGAAGCATGTAACTCTTAGCACCGTGCAGAACTCCGGGCTTGCCGAAATTGAGTGTCGCAGCGTGTTTGTTGGTGTGCATGCCCTCGCCCGCGGCTTCGAATCCGTAGAGCGCGACGTCTTCATCGTCTAGAAAAGCGTGAAAAAGACCTATCGCATTCGAGCCGCCACCCACGCAGGCTGCCAGAGCTGTGGGAAGAAAGCCAAACTCGTCTAGCATCTGTTGACGCGCTTCTATGCCAATGACGCTGTGAAAGTCACGAACCATCGTCGGAAACGGGTGTGGGCCGGCCACGGTGCCGAGCAGGTAATGAGTCGATGCGACGTTGGCAACCCAGTCTCGCAGTGCTTCGTTGATGGCGTCTTTCAGGGTGCGGCTGCCCGTCTTAACGGCAACCACTTCAGCCCCGAGCAACTTCATGCGAGCTACATTCAGGGCTTGCCGTTCGGTGTCGATCTCACCCATGTACACGACACAGTCGAGCCCGAATAGTGCAGCCGCGGTTGCAGAGGCGACACCGTGCTGCCCGGCGCCCGTTTCGGCGATGATGCGCTTCTTACCCATGCGCTTCGCCAGAAGGGCTTGTCCGAGAACGTTGTTTATCTT
>CAZSRJ010000114.1:2248-3518 GCA_964609235.1 uncultured Rhodoluna sp. | reverse complement strand
CAATCTTCGACTCGATTGCTGTGTCGTCGGGAACACCCGGACGGTTCATCATGCTTGCGGCTGCGCCAGAGTTGAAAAGTCGCATGAGGTCATCGGTTAGCGAAAGGTAGAAACGCGATTCACCAACGTCACCCTGACGACCAGAACGACCACGAAGCTGGTTGTCGATTCGACGAGATTCGTGACGCTCGGTGCCGAGCACATACAAACCTCCGGCTGCCAAAACCTTTTCTGCGTCTTGAGCTACCTGCTCTTTAACCTTTTCAAACTCGGCTGCCCAGGCTTTTTCATATTCCTCTGGGGTCTCTTCGGCGTTTAGGCCACGCTTGTTGAGAGCATCGACGGTCAAGAATTCGGCGTTTCCACCGAGCATTACGTCGGTTCCACGACCGGCCATGTTGGTGGCAACGGTTACGGCACCCAGGCGACCCGCCTGGGCCACAATCGCGGCCTCTCGGGCGTGGTTCTTGGCGTTCAAGACCTCGTGGCGAACTCCGCGCTTGGCAAGCAACTTTGAAAGATACTCGCTCTTTTCAACCGAGGTGGTTCCAACCAAAATCGGCTGGCCCTTGGCGTGACGCTCTGCGATGTCTTCGACCACCATCGCAAACTTGATCTCTTCGTTCTTGTAGATCAGGTCTGGCTGGTCGATGCGAATCATCGGCTTGTTGGTTGGAATCGGAACGACGCCGAGCTTGTAGGTGCTCATGAACTCGCCGGCTTCGGTCTCTGCAGTACCGGTCATGCCGGCAATCTTCTTGTAGAGCCTGAAATAGTTCTGCAAAGTGATGGTCGCGAGGGTTTGGTTTTCGGCCTTTACCTCTACACCCTCTTTGGCTTCGATTGCCTGGTGCAAACCTTCGTTGTAACGACGACCCGGAAGCATGCGGCCGGTGTGCTCGTCAACAATTAGAACTTCGCCGTTCATGACCACGTAGTCTTTGTCGCGCTTGAACAAGGCGATTGCCTTGAGCGAGTTGTTCAAAAACGAAATCAGTGGGGTGTTTGCAGACTCGTAAAGGTTGCTGATGCCCAGGTAGTCTTCAACCTTTTCGATTCCAGGCTCAAGAATTCCAACTGTTCGCTTCTTCTCATCGATTTCGTAATCGATAACCGGCTGCAGCTTCGCGGCGATGGTGGCGAACTCGCCGAACCAGCGGTTAGCTTCACCAGATGCGGGGCCAGAAATGATCAAAGGGGTTCGAGCTTCGTCGATAAGAATCGAGTCAACCTCGTCGACGATTGCATAGAAGTGACCGCGCTGCACTAG
>CAZSRJ010000114.1:0-2238 GCA_964609235.1 uncultured Rhodoluna sp. | reverse complement strand
TTGAGCTTTAGGCTAGGGCCGCCGTTGTCTAGTGATTCAGACCAGGCAACAGGCTTTATCCCAGGCCATGTTGTCGCGAAGGTAGTCGAAGCCAAACTCGTTGTTGGTTCCGTAGGTGATGTCGCAGAGGTATTCGGCACGACGCTGCGCCGGGTCTTGCCCAGCAAGAATGCAACCCGTGGTCATTCCGAGAGCCCTGAAAACACGGCCCATTAGTTCACTCTGATAGTTGGCCAAGAAGTCGTTCACGGTAACGATGTGAACACCGCGACCGGCGATGGCGTTTAGGTAGGCAGCGGTTGTGGCCACCAAAGTCTTACCTTCACCGGTTTTCATCTCGGCGATGTTGCCGAGGTGAAGCGCTGCACCACCCATGATCTGCACGTCGTATGGGCGCATTCCGAGGGTGCGCTTTGCGGCTTCGCGAACTGCGGCGAAAGCCTCTGGAAGCATGTCGTCTAGCGACTCACCGGCGGCGTAACGCTCACGCAGGCTGTCGGTTTCGCTCTTCAGTTCATCGTCGGTGAGCGAACTGAACGACTCTTCAAGAGTGTTTACAGCGTTCGCGTAGTTGCGCAGTTTGCCGAGAATACGGCCTTCTCCAGCGCGCAGCACCTTGTCGATAATATTTGCCAAGATTGAGCTCCAGACGAGTCGGTTGATTTACTTAGACAATCTTAGGCGAGCGCACAGGCCCAACCTGAAAGCCTGCTGGATGTGGGCTGGGCGCTTGTCTGCGCAGAGTTTCAGCCAGAACCACGAATGCCACCGGCTCTGCTGCTGCAGCAGCCACAGCTCTTGCTGCCTCAGTCAAGGTTGAGCCCGTGGTGACGATGTCGTCAACCAGCAAAACTCGCTTGCCCGAGACTCTTGGGCTAGCAAGCATTGCGTCGATGAGGTTTTGCTGACGCTCATCAACCGAAAGCGCTGCCTGATCTTCGACTTGCCTAACCAGGGTTAGCGCCGAACGCAGGTGTGGCAAGCGCCAGCGCTTGGCAACTCGATGCGCGATCAATTCAGCCGGAACGAATCCCCTCTTTTTGAAGGTAGCACTGGCGCTTGGCGCGGCAACAACCAAGTCGACACTCCACAAACACTCGGCGGGCAAAAGCGCATCGACCATCGACCTAGCAACGGCAAATTGATTTTTCTCTTTGAAGGCTGCCATCGCCCTAGACACCGATTCGTCTAAAACCGAGAGCGCAAGGCCAGTTAGTTTTTGCCCCGAAGACGAAAAACATCGCTCAACCAAATGTGGTTCGTGCCTGCTGATGCATGGTTGGCAATAGACCGATGGTGGCAGTTCACATTCGGCACACGATGAGGGCAGTAGCAAATCAAGAAGCGGTTCGAAGAAACTCATGTTTCATGCGACCACAAAAACAAAATGCGCGCGCGAGTTGCTAACCGTGACAGCGACTCAGAAACTTAGCCGGCAAAGTGAATCGCCAAAATATCTTTAGCGATGTTGATCCAAGTGAGAGAACGCAGCAGACGAAGCTCCTGCTTCGAATCGAGCGAATAGGCTGCCGAAGAAAGTCCATTCGAAACAATCGAGGTTGCACCCGCGACAGGCGAAAGTCGCTTTGACTGACCACCGATCTGCAGGTAGAGCGGATAGTTCGGGCTACCCGGCGATTCGGCGATGGTGGCAATTGTCGTGTCACCTATCCATGAAATTGAACTGACCGGTCTTTCAGAAGCGCCCACACGGATGGGTGTTGCGAGCGAAACTGGCACACCGTTTTCGTCACGCACCACGGCCGCAACATAGATTCGCACCGAGTCTTCGAAACGCAGCAAAAACGCGATTCGACCACCCTCGCGAGAAACAGAGAAGGCCAGGCGTTCGCCCTGACCCAACCAACCAAGCGCTGAGAAACGCTGCTCACCAGACGAGTTGAAGGCCAGCAGAGCCGAGTCGCTAGAAGCGCCGAGAGTCCAGACATAGCCCTGCGGATCGATCTCTGGCGCTAGCAGGCCCGCCCTGGCGTCGATTGCGACCGGGGCTTCTTTAGCGCCAACCAGGCGGGTGATGCCGATTCCCTTTGGTCCGCTGAGGGCAAGCAGGGTCTGCTGATTGTTGATGCCGAAGTCAAAGGCACCCCAGGCCAGCGCGGCCTCGGTCGCCCGGGTCATTGGCATGGCATCGGTCGAGAGCTGCCTGAAACCCTCTTTGGTCAAGACGATCGGGTCGGGGTTATTCGCAAGTGAAACCTGATATGGAAGGTTGGCGAT
>CAZSRJ010000113.1:0-3523 GCA_964609235.1 uncultured Rhodoluna sp. | reverse complement strand
CATGTTGGGCGCAGACCACCACGGATACGTTCCGCGAATGATGGCGATGTGCGCGGCGTTTGGCGATGTGCCTGGCAAGAACCTTGAGATTCTCATCGGCCAGATGGTCAACCTCGTGAAAGACGGAGAGCCGGTTCGCATGTCGAAGCGTGCGGGAACAGTTGTGACGATGGAAGACCTTGTCGGATTTGTTGGTGTCGACGCGGCTCGCTATGCGCTCACTCGTTCTTCGATTAACTCTTCGCTCGACATCGACCTCGAGCAGCTCTCAAAGAAGACCAACGACAACCCGGTCTTCTATGTGCAATATGCGCACGCGCGCACCAGGCAGGTTGAAAACAACGCGGCATCGCTTGGCGTTGACTTGAGCAGCTTCGATCCCGCACTGCTAAACCACGAGACCGAGGGCAACCTGCTTGCCAAACTCAGCGAGTTGCCAAGAGTGGTTGCCTCAGCCGCAGAGTTTAGAGAGCCACATCGAGTTGCCCGTTATCTAGAAGAGGTCGCTGGCGCTTATCACCGCTGGTATGACAACTGCCGCGTGACTCCGCTCGCCGGAAACGCCGTTGACGAAGTGCATCGCACTCGACTGTGGCTAAACAACGCCGCTGGCGTGGTTCTTCGCAATGGGCTCTATCTGCTCGGTGTTAGCGCACCAGAGAGGATGTAGTCGATGACCAACCCTCTCGCTCCAGAGTGGCTCGAAGAGCCGAGCGACGTGAACGCCCTAGACGGCCGCGTTTGGCCAAGCAATTTTGTGCGCCAGCCGAGCGGAGAGTGCGCAATCGCCGGCGTCTCGGTTAGAGAGCTGGCTGCCGAGTTCGGCACGCCTCTCTATGTGATTGATGAGGATGATTTCAGGCAGCGCGCTCTCTCCGTAAAGAGCGCTCTAGAAGATGCCGCCAAGTCGATTGGCACAACCGCAAAGGTTTACTACGCCAGTAAAGCATTCATGTCGGTTGAAATCGCGAGCTGGATCAACGAGTTGCAACTCAACATCGATGTCGCCAGCGGAGGAGAGCTCGCCGCCGCGCTTGCCAGTGGCATTTCTGCAGATCGCATCGGGCTGCACGGCAACAACAAGTCGACCCGCGAGATTGCGAGGGCAATCACAGCTGGAGTCGGTGCGATTGTGATCGACAGCGAAATCGAAATCGAGCGCGTTGCGGCAGCCGCAGCGGCTCAAGACAAAGTGCAGAAGGTTCGCCTTCGAGTGAACACCGGAGTTCACGCTAGCACCCACGACTTTTTGGCAACGGCTCGCGAAGATCAGAAGTTTGGCATCTCACTTGGCGATGCGCCAGGCATGGTTGCCAAGATTCGCTCAGATCGTCACCTCGAATTCATCGGCTTGCACTCGCACATTGGTTCGCAGATTCACGCGCGCGAAGGCTTTATCGAATCTGTTCGCCGCTTAGTGAAACTGCACGCCGAACTTTCTGAAGTTTCAGAAGTCGCCGAACTGAATCTCGGTGGAGGTTTTGGCATCAACTACAAACCGGCAGATGAAGCCCTTTCGATTCACGAGTTTGCAGAGGCACTAGCCGTTGCCGTGAAAATCGAATGCCGCAAGAATTCAATTGCCGTGCCGAAGTTGGCCTTCGAGCCGGGGCGCTACATCGCCGGAAATCCGGGAGTGACTCTTTACACGGTCGGCACCATCAAAGACGTGAACGTCTCTGAAGCCGAAGCGATTCGCAAATACGTTTCGGTCGACGGCGGCATGAGCGACAACATGCGAACCGCGCTCTACGAAGCCGACTACCACACCGTTCTTGCCTCACGCTCATCGAAGGCATCTGCTGCGCTCTCGCGCGTTGTTGGCAAGCACTGCGAGAGCGGCGACATCGTGGTTCGCCACGATTACCTGCCGGCAGACATAACCCCGAGTGACCTAATTGCGGTGGCCGCCACGGGCGCATACTGCTATTCGATGTCAAATAACTACAACATGCTCACCAAGCCGGCGGTGGTGGCCGTAAGAAACTCTGAGGCCAGACTCATCATTCGAGCAGAAACAGAGGCAGACTTGTTTACCAGAGACCTTCGCTACCAAGCGACCATGAAGAGAGGGTAAAGCTGTGATCGAATATCGCCCGCTTCGCGTTGCCCTGCTCGGTGCCGGCTCTGTAGGTGCCCAGGTTGCTCGACTGCTCACCGAGAACAAGGCCGAGCTTGCGGCCAGGGTTGGCGCAGAACTCGAGCTAATTGGCATCGCCGTTCGCGACATTAATGCTTCGCGCGGCGAGGGTTTCCCGACCGAGCTGCTTACAACCGACGTTGAGAAACTGATTCTCGGGGCCGACATCGTTATCGAGGTCATGGGTGGCATCGAGCCCGCCAAGACCTACATTCTTCAGGCTCTGAATTCGGGCAGCGATGTGATCACCGCAAACAAGGCATTGCTCGCGACGCACGGAACCGAATTGTTTGACACTGCCGAGCAGGTTGGCGCGCAACTCTACTTCGAAGCTGCAGTAGCCGCAGCGATTCCGATCATTAGGCCGTTGCGAGAATCTCTAGCCGGCGACAAGGTTCAGCGCATCATGGGCATCGTCAACGGTTCGACCAACTACATTCTTGACCGCATGGATACGGCCGGGGTTTCGCTAGAAGAGGCAATGGCCGAGGCAACCGAACTCGGCTATCTCGAAGCCGACCCAACACTCGATGTCGAAGGTTACGACGCCGCTCAGAAGGCCGCAATTCTCGCCTACCTCGCTTTTCACACAGAGGTTCCAATCGAGCAGGTGCACCGCGAAGGCATAACGAATGTCACTCCAGAACTAATGCGTGCTGCCCAGCGCGATGGCAATGTGATCAAACTGCTTGCAATCGCTGAGCGAATCGACGCAGACAAGTCTGGTGCCGAGGGAATCTCGGTTCGCGTTTACCCGACCCTGATTCCACGAACCCATCCGCTCGGTTCTGTTCGTGGCGCGTTCAACGCGGTTTTCGTTGAGGCAGAATCTGCCGGCCAGCTCATGTTCTATGGCGCGGGCGCAGGTGGCGCGCAAACCGCAAGCGCGATTCTCGGTGACTTGGTTAGCGCTGCTAAGCGGCACGTTGCCGGTGGCCCGGGTCTCGCCGACTCGGTTCACGCAAACCTACCGATTCTTGGGATTGATCGAATCTTCACCAGATACCAGATCACTCTCGAAGCCACAGACCAGCCCGGCGTGCTCGCAGCGATTGCAAACATTTTTGCGAATCACGAAGTTTCGATTGAATTTGTCGAGCAGACTCCAACGCCGGGTCGCAAGACTGCGAATCTTGAAATTGGCACTCACGAGGCAACCGATGCATCGCTTTCTGCGGTTGTTGCCGCTCTCGCTGCGAGCGATGCAGTTGAGTCAATCACCTCAGTCATCCGATTAGAAGGAATCTAATGGCTCACCAGTGGCGCGGGGTTATCCGTGAATACATCGATCGACTAGACATCTCGGCAGACAGCCCGATCATCACGCTTGGCGAGGGTGGCACTCCGCTGGTTGAGGCTCCTGCATTGGCCAAGTTGGTTGGC
>CAZSRJ010000112.1:0-3574 GCA_964609235.1 uncultured Rhodoluna sp. | reverse complement strand
AGTAACGTAGGCAACTCGCCTGGTCTCGAGCAGGTTCTCGACGGCCGACTCATCGGGGTTAGCCGGCTGCCACCACGAGTCTCGATCGGCAATCAGGTTGCCAATGGTCTCGAGCGCGTCGCTCTTGGTGTGCCCAATGAGACCGATTGGCCCTCGTTTGATCCAGCCGGTGGCATAGACACCAGCAATTTGCTGACCCTCAACCGAAAGCACTCGGCCACCTTGGTTAGGAATCACGCCGGTGCGCTGGGTGAACGGCACCTCTGGCAGTGCACTACCGAAGTAGCCAACTGCACGATAGACGGCCTGAACGTCAAACTGCCTAAACTCGCCCGTCGGCACAACCTGGCCCGTGCCGTCGAGTTTGGTGCGCTCAATCTTGAAGGCAACCACCTTGCCGTCTTCGCCTATCACTTCGGTTGGCTGACTAAAGAAGTGCAGGTGCAATCGTCGCGCAGCGCCGGTTTGCGGTTTGGTGCGCAAACCCTCAAGCGTTTTCACCATCACGCGCGTTTGGTTGTTGCTTTCGATGGCCTGCTGCGAACCTTCGTCATATTGAAAGTCTTCGTCGTGAACGATTGTGTCTACGCCCTCGAGGTCTGTTGCCTCGCGCAACTCGAGCGGAGTGAACTTAACCTGAGCGGGGCCGCGTCGTCCGAATACGTGAACGTCTGTAACCGGTGAATCTTTCAGCGCTTCGTAAACGTAGTGCGGAATGTCGGTGCTGAGCAGCTGCTCTGGAACCTTGATGAGCATGCGAGCAACGTCGAGTGCTACGTTTCCGTTTCCGATAACGGCAATCTCTTTTGCATTGAGCGGCCAGGTGCGTGGCACATCAGGATGCGCGTCATACCAGTTCACGAAGTCGGCAGCACCGTATGAACCATCTAGTTCGATTCCGGCGATGTCGAGATCGGCATCCTTGATTGCACCCGTTGCAAAGATAACGGCGTTGTAGTGCTGCCTTAAATCATCAAGAGTTAAGTCTTTGCCATACTCGACGTTTCCGAAAAAGCGAATGTCGCCACGATCAAGCACTTCGAAAAGTGCGTTCATGATTCCTTTAATTCTCGGATGATCTGGAGCAACGCCGTAACGAACCAAACCATAAGGCGCTGGCAACAAATCGAAAAGATCGATTGACACATCGAAGTCGCGCAATTCAGATTTGATCAAGAGATCGGCGGCATAGATTCCAGCCGGGCCGGCTCCAACAATTGCGAGTCTGAGTTTTGACATCTTTTCCTTGTGCTTTTTTCTAGTTGTCGCGCTCAACAACCGCGTTTGCAAAGTGGGCTAGGGCCCGCTTGGTCTGTCCGTCTGGCAGCACGTCTAAAGCCGCTATGGCCTCTTGGGCCCAGCGCTTCGCTTCGGCGAAAGCCTCTTCGGCAACCGGGTGCTCGCGAAGCTTCGCAACCACCTCTGCCAATCTTTCATCAGAAGATAGGTCAGAATCAATCTCCTCAACCAGCGCCGCAGCTTCGGCATCGGTCTTGGCCAATTTGCGCAGCAATAAGACCGGCAGGGTTGGCACGCCCGCTCGAAGATCGGTGCCAGGGGTCTTTCCAGAAGGGCCGGCAGCTGAGATGTCGATTACGTCGTCGACCAATTGAAAGGCCACTCCGACCTTCTCGCCGAACTCGCCCAATGGCTGCATGAATTCTGCGGGGGCGTTGCTGATCATGACGCCGAGTCTGGCACTCGCGGCAATCAAAGAGCCGGTCTTGTCGGCAAGAACCTGAATGTAGTGCTCAATCGGGTCTTCGTCTGCTTGAACGCCAACGGTCTCGTTTAGCTGGCCAATGCAGAGGCGTTCAAACGTGTGTGCCTGCATTGTGATGGCCTCGATGCCTAGTCGCGTTGACAAAATCGAAGCGCGCGCAAGCAAGAGGTCGCCAACAAGAATTGCGATTGAGTTCGAGAAAACATTTTGCGCCGTTGCGACACCGCGACGAGTGGGGGCATCATCCATGACATCGTCGTGATACAGAGTTGCCAAGTGGGTCAGTTCAACAATGGCAGCAGCATCAATTACTCGCTTGCTTGCGCCGTCGCCAAGAAGCGCTGAGAGCAAAACCAAAACCGGACGAACCCTCTTGCCTCCGGCCTCGACAAGGTGCCGTGCTGCATTTTGCAAAATCGGATTCGTGTGTTTGGTTGCGTCAAGAAGTTCGGCCTCAACTAACTCAAGATCTTTTTCGATTTGAGCCAAAAGTTCGCGATCAGCGAATCGCTTGAATTGAGAAGGAAGTTTTGCGCTCACTTCTTCTCTTTCTTGCTTGATTTCTTTTTTGGCTTTCGAGCCACGTGAATGGCAACAACTCCAAATACCAAGTTCTTGTAAACAACTTTTTCAAATCCGGCGGAGGCAATCTTCTTGGCAAGCTTCTTCTGCGAAGGCCAGGCAAGAATTGAGTCGGCTAGATAGTCATAAGCCTCGGGCTTTTGCCCGGCCAGACGCGAAAACACCGGAAGCAGCCGCTTTAGATAAAACTCGTAAAGTGGGCGAAGAAAACGATTCTGCACTCGCGAAAATTCGCAGATAACCACGCGGCCACCCGGCTTGGTAACCCTGAACATCTCTCGCAGAGCCTTTTCGACGTCGACCACGTTTCTCAGCCCAAAAGAGATCGTGGTTGCGTCAAATTCATTGGTGGCGAATGGCAAATTGGTGGCGTCAGCAAAGACGAATTCGAGTTCTGGATGGCGTTTTCTGCCCTCGGCAAGCATGCCCTGAGAAAAGTCAGAAGCCACCACTCGCACGCCCTCGAGATTGAAGGCGATCGAAGACGAACCCGTGCCGGCAGCCAAATCGAGAACACTTTGCCCCGGCTTAGGTGCCACCGCATCACGAACCTTGATTCGCCATCGATGGGTCTGACCGAACGACAACAGGTCGTTTGCGCGGTCATATTTTGAGGCCACAGAATCGAACATGGCGGCAACCTCTGAGGGTTTTTTGGCCAAGTCTGCTTTACTCACCGGCTAAGTCTACCTGCGTGATTCTGGCCCAAACAGGGCGCCTAGTTCTAAATGGTGTCTGAATCTGGGTGGTTCTTGTTTCTTATTGAACGTCGAATCGCAAAAGCACCGAGTGCAACCGATCCCGCCGCCATAGTTGTCATGGCTACGGTTGCTACTTGAAAGAAAGTGTCTGCGGGTGTCTTTGCAGCTCTGCCGATTGTTTTGGGATCAACCGGCATGTTCTCGTGAGGATTTATGTTGGCCGAGTCAAGAAGCTCGCCTTCAAGTACTCCGATTGGTGGCATTTCATTCTCATTGGCTGCTGGGTTGGTTACCACAAGAGGCGGCAGAAAAACCTGCTCTACTTCGCCATACTGCTCGCGAATTCGATTTTGGTAAACCTCGTTCTCGTCTTCGCTCTCTTGGTTTGTTGGTTCAGGCGTGGCTGGAACCGGCTTTGAGTGCGGGCTCACTACAGCGGCCTGACCAATGGCAACAGAACCGAGTGCGAAGAAGGCTGCAAGGGCAAGAGCCACAGCGGTTGCTGCTCTGGGTGACAAGGTCACTCTGGCTCCTTCGGAATAGTATGGCTGGTGGTGAAAGTTTAACT
>CAZSRJ010000111.1:3075-3606 GCA_964609235.1 uncultured Rhodoluna sp. | reverse complement strand
AGCATGATGAACCGTCCGGGTGTTCCCGACGACACAGCAATCGAGTCGAAGATTGTCAGCCGCGCAATTCAAAGCGCGCAGTCTCAGGTCGAAGGTCGCAACGCCGAAATTCGCAAGAACGTTTTGAAATATGACGACGTTATGTCGCGCCAGCGCGAAGCCATTTACAACGACCGCAGGCACATCCTTGAAGGTGACGACATTCAAGAGAGAATTGCCGGCTTCTTGAACGACGTTGTTACCGACGTGGTTAAGCAGCACATCGTTGAAGGCAGCGGCAAAGACTGGGATCTCGAAGCGCTCTGGAACGACCTGAAGACCGTGTATCCGGTTGGCCTAGAAATCTCTGAGGTCTTGGCCGAAGCTGGAAACCGCAACCGACTTACTCGCGATTGGCTAACCCGCGAACTTGTATCTGACGCGAAGGTTGCTTACGAGAAGAGAACGCAGCAGATCGGTGAGGCCGCGATGCGCGAACTTGAGCGTCGAGTTGTCTTGTCTGTTGTCGACCGCAAGTGGCGCGACCACCTA
>CAZSRJ010000111.1:0-3065 GCA_964609235.1 uncultured Rhodoluna sp. | reverse complement strand
AGAAGGCATCGGCCTTCGTGCGATGGCACAGCGCGACCCGTTGGTTGAATACCAGCGCGAGGGTTACGGCATGTTCCAGCAGATGATGGGTGCCATCAAAGAAGAATCAGTCGGCTTCATGTTCAACATTGAGGTTCAGGTGCAAGCCGCCGAGTCGGTTGAGCAGGTTAAGCCAGACGCAAAGAAGCTCACCTACACCTCGCCTAGTGAAGACGGCAGCGCCGAGATTCACCAGGGTGGCTCAGGCGGCCCAGTAAAGCCGAACAACGGCAAACCAGACGACAAGTCTGGCAAGGGAAGCTCTTTCTTCAGAAACTAGATGACTGAGACCGAGGTGGCTCTCCACCGGCGGTTTATGCCCTCTAATCGAATCGTGACCGCACGTGTGCGGGTGGCCGACTGAACCAGCACCACCGACTCGATCACGCCATCGCGCGGCTCTTGCTTCTTCATGTTTCCAACTCGCAACTGTGGCGCTTTCGTTGCTTCGCCGCGCTTGGCTCGCTCTTGAGCCACCTTCACCGAGCGATCTCGCAGTCTCAAATAAACGTCTTCGCTGAGGTGTGCTGCCAACTGGCTTATGTTGCGCACCCCCGCAATAACCTCAACAATTGCCGGTGCAAGCATTCGCAAAAGCCTATCTGGGCTCTCTAGTTCTGCGGTCTTGCAATACTGCTCGCCGAAGTAATCGGCTTCTTGAATCTTGTTCTTTACAACTCTCGGTTTCTTTACTGATGGTGTTGCTTTTTTGCGTAGTTCTGGCTTCTCTTTCTCTTTCATGATTTGCTCTTTTCCCCCAATCCAATCTGGCGTGGTGCTTAGACGCTATTGCCAAAGGTTTTGTCGGTAAATAGAAAAACTCGCTCTGTGCATAACTTTTTAGTTTTTGTCAGTCGCGGCTAAATAATTCATGCATGAATCCTGAGACATTTTTTGAAGAGCTCGAATCGCAATTTGTCGAGAACAATCGCTGTCTCGAGCCGCAAAAACACATCGCGGGCTGCAACCGCATCTTGCTTCGAATTTTGGGCAGCGAATTCTCGCTGGTTGCACCAATTCTCGGCGGCGACCTCGTTGTGGGTTTTTGTGAAAAGCGTGCCGCTTGGATGTGCATTGGCAAACAGAAGATTTCGTTGATGCGCTTCATCGAAGTTGCAGATGCGCAACTGCCCAGGCTAAGAAATCGCACAACATCGCTCAGCGTCTTTATCGGTGAGCTGCAACCGCCGTTTGCCGCCGAACTCAAACCATCCGGCGAGCCCGCGTTTACCGCTGTCGTAACCGCAGCAGAACAGGGCTTGGTCTACTTCAAGCGGCCAGGCTTGCACGAACCGCACTCGGCCATTGGGCTAGAAAGCCTCGAATGGCTGGTGCTAATCGAATCGCACGATTCAACCGCTCTCGCAGAATGGCGCGATCGATGAGAGCAAAAACAGCGGGCAACGGCAGCCGAAAAATGCTCGTGATTCTGGCAATCTCGCTTCTGGCGGCGTCGATTGCTCTCTTGTTCTCGACCTACAGAACCGAGCCGTTGAGGGAGTTTCTCGTTGCGAAACGAGATTTGGCCTCTGGGGTGCAACTTAGCGAAGCCGATTTTGAGCGCGTGGCTATCGACCTAGATGCTGATGCCGTCTATCTGAATCGACTCGAACCCGAGTCTGCCTTGGCCAGATCTTTGCGTGAGGGTGAGCTGTTGCCTATCTCTGCTATCGGTTCGACCGTCGCGAGACATGCGCTTGTGCTCACACCTTCGCAACCCCTGTCGGCGTCGATTCGAGTTGGTTCGCTCGTCGATGTTTGGTTCGTCGCGAGAAACTCCGCGCCCAACGCGACAGCTGTGCCTCAGCGGGTTGCCACCGCGGTCGAGGTGCTTGCCGTGGTGCGACCAGACTCCAACGGTGCTTTCGGCAGTGAAGCGCTGCAACTAGAGGTGGCGGTAATGCCAAACGATTTAGCGGCGCTGATGTTGGCCAGTGCAGACGGCGGGTTTATCGGTGTCGTCGGCAGCGGTTGATGGGCAGGTGGTTGTCGCCTGGTCTGCTGCCGGTTCAACCGGCCGAAGCTCACTGCTTGCAGCCTTCGCATGCGAATTAGCCAAGGCGAATCAACGTGTTTTGGTCATCGATGCCGATGTGCACGCACCCTCGATGGTGCAAATCTTCGGCTTCGACCAAAACTACTCGGGGTTGAGCGCGGCAATAAGAATGCAAAACCAGGGGCAACTAGATCGGGTGGCCTTCGAACAACTTCTGCTCGATTTCGAAATGCCAAAACATCGCCTGAGGCTTTTGGCTGGAATAACTATGGTTAATCGTTGGCCCGAGATTGGCTTCGAAAGCCTTCGCACCCTAATTCAATTTGCTCGAGAGCAGTTTGACTTCGTGTTGGTCGACGTTGGTTCGTCGCTCGAAACCTCGGTTGTCGATGCTCGTTTGCTTAGTGAGCGAAACGCTGCGACGCTCGCAGCACTATCGGTTGCAAATCACGTTGTTGCCATCACGACAGCAGACGTGGTTGGTCTAAACCGGTTTATTTGGGCTAGCTCAAATCTGCGTGAGCTAAAGCTCGATGCAAAAATCCACGTGGTGATCAATCGCTTCAATCAAGATGCTTTCGGCAGAAAAGCCGTTGCCGAAGTCAGCGATGCAATTGCCCGCTTTGCCGAATACGAGATTTCAGTCTTCATCGAAGAAGACTGCGGCCTCTTTGGCCGCGCACTAAGAGAGGGCGTGCCGGTTGCCATGGTTGGCAAGAACTCAGCCGCCAAGCAGGCTGTGGCCCAGTTTGCGCTTAGTCGGCTGCTCAACTTGCCTTCTAAATCGAGTCGACGGCTGGCTAAACTCGGTTAGGTGTCGACCCTAAACGAACTCATGAAGAAGCATGGCCAGAGCGTTCATGCCGACATCGAGTGGTTGCACCTGCTGACATCTGAGTGGCAGCTAATCGCCGACCTTTCGATGGCCGATCTGGTGCTCTGGGTTCGCGACGCCAGCGGCAAGTTCTTTGCCCTGAGCAATGCCCGCCCATCTTCGGCTCCGACCCTGTTCTATCGCGATATCGCCGAC
>CAZSRJ010000110.1:2900-3621 GCA_964609235.1 uncultured Rhodoluna sp. | reverse complement strand
GCCGCACGTGCTTGCTTGTTGACGACATGATCGACACCGGTGGCACAATCGTGGCCGCTGCCAAGGCGCTAAAGGCCAACGGAGCCGCCAAGGTTATCGTTGCCTCGACCCACGCGGTGTTCTCTAGCCCAGCGGTTGAGCGCCTTTCGAGCGGTGCGGTTGACGAGGTAATCGTGACCAACACCCTTCCGATTACCCCGGATAAGAAGTTCGAGCAGCTAACCGTCTTGAGCATTGCCCCGCTAATTGCGGCGGCCATCAGTGCCGTGTTCGGTGATGACTCGGTAAACAAGTTGTTCCCAGGCCACGCCTAGCCTTTATCTCGCAGTTGGTGCAAAGAAGCCAATCTTGGCTTCGGCTGTCCATTTGCCGTTGACCTGGTCGAATCCGCTCAAGATTATTTCGAATCCGCCACCGGGCCAAATTGCTGTCGAGGTGAACTGTCGGGCCTTTGGATCAACTCCAGATTGTGAGTAAGAAGTCAGGTATCGCGTAGCCACAGACCAGAAACTCAGGGGTGAGTTTGCTGGGTCATCCCAGGCGATGGTGACAGACGTGGGGGTCAAGTCAACAATTCTCAAATTAGTTGGAGCTGCGTACTTTGTTGGCGGAGGTGGCTGCGAACCTTTCGAGTTAATGAAACTTATCGACGGCAGAGATCGCGTGCCATCTGCAAAAACGGCTGTTACCTGAATGCCATATCGCCATCCTGCAAAAATTG
>CAZSRJ010000110.1:0-2890 GCA_964609235.1 uncultured Rhodoluna sp. | reverse complement strand
GGTACAAAGTTGGGTACTCCGCGTACGGTTCGTTGGGTGGCTACTCGTTGACGGGAACGATCGAAGGGGCCAACAGTTTCCCTGCTTTTTTGAACGCGAAGCTGATCGCGGGGAGCGATCGCGTTCCATCTGCGAACAAAGCGGTGACCTGAATGCCATATCGCCATCCTGCAAAAATTGAGCCATCTTGAAAAATCGCTGAAGTTTCAGAGAGCATCGTGTATCCACCACACTGCCAAGAGTCATTTCGAACGTGACAGAGGCTGTATGAAACAGCGTTTGGCACCGAACTCCAAGATGCTGCAATTGTGGTTTCAGTTGAAATCAGTGAAATTGATGACGGACCATTTGACTGAATGACTTCAACAGGTCGTTGCCCTGCCGTGCGCACGTTGATGCAGTTTTTGTTTGAGTCGACATTGTTGACCCGATAGTAGGCACAGACCACGTATTCCCAGTCGGGGGTCAATTCAGTGAATTCGACGGTCAGGTTGTTCGCATCGGTTCCTTTGGAGGTGAAGCTGTCACCGTAACGAAGGTAAACCTGATACTGCGACACTCCCTCGACTAAATCGTGTGTCACCGAAAGAGACTTGTCGCCTAGTTGCGTCACCCTCAGATTCGCTGGGGCAATCGGGTTACTCGGTGCAGCAACTTCTGCTTCTTCCGGCGTTCTGACAATAACCTCGTTAGATCCGCCTGCGTTTGGGTCAATTACTACGGGATAACCTGACGGCGACTGTGGCACCTCGGCTGTGGTGGCGGTGTCGGCACTTGACTGTTCTTCAACCAAGGCCAGAGTCTGAATGTTTGAAGCGGCGATCGGGTTTGCCTTCGGGGTTGCTCGCAAGGTCGCCGTTCTCGTCCAGACAAGCTTTCCCTTTGCGTTTTTCTTGCAAACGAGGGAAGACTTGGCAACCTTGACTTGTTTCTTTGCCACTGAGCACTTAGCGCCTGCGGCGATTTTCACGGAGGCGGCATTGGCAACAGTGGTCGAGACAACTGAAACACCGGAAAGCAGTGCTAGAGCAGTGATTGCGGCTAAGAACTTCGATTTAATCCCCATGGGTCTGTTTTACCGCAGGTTGCTGACATTGCCTAGCATCAAATACACTTGCCTTAGACAACGGCGAGGGTCGCGGTGAAAACCAAGACCGTAATCGACGGGGCAAATTCCAGAATCTGGCACGAGTCCTCGCGTAACAGCTTGAGTTGACCAAACTACAAACTAAACAAGATGCGTTTGTCATGCATCCATGAAAGAAGAAGAAATGTCAGAAGCAATCAAGATGGTGGCCGCAGTTCGCCACACATTCGGCAAAGGCGCAGCTCGCAAGTTTCGCGCAGCCGGCCGCACCCCAGCTGTGATCTATGGTCACGGCACCGACCCGGTTCACGTCACCGTTGACGCTCACGAGATCGCACTTGTGCTTCGCCACAAGAACGCAGTTCTCGAGCTCGACATCGAGGGTCGCGCACAGACTGTGCTTGTAAAGAGCGCAACCAAGGATGCCGTTACTCAGGTTATTGAGCACATTGACCTTGTTGAGCTTGTAAAGGGTGAGCGCGTTCACGTAGAAGTTCCTGTTCACCTTGTTGGTGAGTCAATGGGTGGACACACCATCGACTTGATTCACAAGACTGTGAAGCTAGAAGTCGCAGCCACCTCGATTCCTGAGTTCGTTGAGGTTGTCTTCAACAAGGAAGGCGACGGATTCCACGTGACCGCTGCCGACGTGAAGCTTCCTGCTGGCGCAAAGCTAGACCTTGCACCAGAAGAGCTAATCGCTTCTGTTTTGGTTAACGCTGCTGAGCACTCAGCTGAGCTTGCTGCTGAGGCAGCCGCTCCAAAGGCATAGTTAGTTTCTAACTTGTCGAATTCGACATGGCTCGTAGTTGGGCTCGGTAACCCCGGGCCCGACTACGCCGCCAATCGTCACAACGTGGGCCAGATGGTTTTAGACATTCTGGCCGATCGCATTTCTGCGAGTTTCAAATCTCACAAGGCCAACGCCTCGGTAGCCGAGGGTCGCCTAGGTTTCGGCGGACCAAAGGTCATTCTGGCCAAGCCCGGCACATACATGAACAACTCGGGTGGCCCGGTTGCCGGCCTTATGAAGTTCTATGACGTGCCACTTCAAAACGTGATTGTGGTGCACGACGAGCTCGACATCGACGCAGGTGCGGTTCGAGTGAAGCAGGCCGGTGGTCACGCTGGTCACAACGGTTTGCGCGACATCATCGCGGCAGCCGACTCAAACGATTTCGTGCGTGTGCGGGTTGGCATTGGCCGCCCGCCAGGCCGCCAGGATGCCGCCGACTTCGTGCTCAAGAATTTCTCTGCCGAAGAGCGCAAAGAGTTGCCGCTATTGCTCGCTCTATCTGCTGATGCCGTCGAAGAGATCGTCACCAAGGGTGCGCTCGAGGCGATGAACAGCGTAAACGCTAAATAGCGTTTTTCGCGAAGAGGCTATTTAACCGGATCGCCGTATTCGTTAGTGCCAGGTTTGCTGTCTTCGAGCAGGTAAACCAACAAGATGATCCAGCCAACCACAATCAAAAGGATGAACCAAAGATTGTGACCAGAACGGCCGGTGTCGTGCAGACGGCGAGCGCCGATTGCGAGCGAAGGAACGAGAGTTGCTAGAGCCCATAGGTTGCTAGCTGCGCTGTTTTCCATTCCTTCGCCCGGAAACACTATTGCGACTGCAAGCGAAACGAGCACCAAGAAAAGCTGTGCATACCAAAACTCACTTCGACGTGCGCGACCCGAGAAGGTTGCATACTTGGTCCAAAATGATGCGATTGCGTTTCCAAATGACATTTATTTCTCCAGACTTAGTAATTAGCTCTTTAGTTTTTTGTGAGTGCAAGAATTACGCCTTGCTTT
>CAZSRJ010000109.1:0-3646 GCA_964609235.1 uncultured Rhodoluna sp. | reverse complement strand
CACACCTGGCACCGTTCTTGCCTGGTCACCCGATGTCACAAGCGCCGCTTGCAAACTACGGTCCGATCTCTGCAGCGCCATACGGTTCGGCCGGAGTGCTGCCAATTTCTTGGGCATACATTCGCATGATGGGCGCAGACGGTCTTCGCGATGCAACTGCCGCTGCGGTTCTCGCGGCCAACTACGTTGCCAAGAAACTCGACGGCCACTACCCGCTGCTCTACTCGGGTAAAAACGGCCTGGTTGCGCACGAGTGCATTATCGACATTCGTCCGATTCAAAAAGAAACCGGCATCAGTGGCGACGATGTTGCCAAGCGTCTAATCGACTATGGCTTCCACGCTCCGACAATGTCGTTTCCGGTTGCCGGAACGCTCATGATTGAGCCAACCGAGAGTGAGCCGTTGGTTGAACTAGATCGCTTTATCTCGGCGATGATTTCGATTCGCAACGAGAGTCGAGAGGTGGCTAAGGGAACCTGGCCCGCCGAAGACAACCCGCTGCACAACGCTCCGCACACCGCCAAAATGCTAGTCGGAGATTGGCCGCACCCATACTCGCGTGAACTAGGCGTCTACCCGGTAGCCGGCCAGCATCGTCGCAAGTATTGGCCTGTGGTTAGGCGCATCGACTCGGTTTATGGCGACCGCAACCTGTTCTGCAGCTGCCCGCCAGCAGAAGCCTTCGCCTAAAGCTACCTGTTTACGAAAGGCAGCACTGCTGCCATGAATTCGTCGGTGGTTTCTTCGTGCGGAAGATGGCCAGAGTTTGCAATCACAACAAACTCGGCTGCTGGCATCTTGGTTGCTAGCTCTCGAGTGAGCGCGGTTTCGACCACACGGTCGTCGTCGCCCGTGACAATCAGAACCGGCATCTTAAACTCGGTTAGTCGCGTTGCAACATCTGATGACCTGTCGGCTCTTGAGAATTCCCAAAATGCAAATTCCCAGTTCTTTATCGTCAACGGAACCCGATAGCCGGCAATTACTTCATCGGTGAGTTTGCTCGTATCGTGATATGACTCACTCAGCAGATCCATTCCAGAACTCGCGATGTTCGACACCAGCAATGGCCCGATGTGATTTAGCTGAGGAATGTAGGTCAACCAGGCCGTATTTGCTCCGGGCGTTGAATTGAGAATCGCGGGAGCTTCGAGAACCAACTTGCCAACCAACTGCGGATTATCGAGAGCAAACTTTGCGGCAATCTGACCACCTGCCGAATGCCCGACCAAAACCGCAGGTCGTCCATTAGCAAAATTCGCAATCAACTCGGCGAGAATCGACTGCTGGGCCGCCATCGAGTATGGGTTCAGGCCTTGCCAAGACAGTGTGCGCTCTGTTAGGCCGAAGGCTGGTCGATCATAAGAGATAACGTCGTCGCAGGGGCTGAACTTATCTTCAACGGGCAACCAAGAGAATGTGCTGGCCCCGAATCCGTGAATTAAAACAACCAGGTTGCTTGGAGTTGGGCAGTTCGCTTTAGCGCTGGTGAGGCGGTAGTGAATGTCGATGCCCTGCCACTTGAAGAAAGTGCCGTTTGGGCCGGCTGCCTCTTTGTGCGTGACGACACCCGAGGTGCTAACCGGCACCATGAGCGGGCCAAGCAGAATGGCCAACACAATGCCGAGCCAAATCATCTTGCGGCGTTCGGGGTTCTTCGGTTTGCGGGCCATGCAATTACTCTGCCACCGAAAGCCTGTTATTGGGTAGCCTAGAGCGCATGTCTAAAGTTCTTGCATCGCTTCCGGTCGGCGAAAAGGTCGGCATCGCGTTCTCTGGTGGCCTCGACACATCGGTGGCGGTCGCCTGGATGCGCGAAAAGGGTGCGATTCCGTTCGCCTACACCGCGAACCTAGGGCAATACGACGAAGACGACATCGACTCGATTCCCGCCAGAGCCGCCGAGTATGGCGCTGAAGCCGGCCGTTTGGTCGACTGCCGCCAGTCGCTCGTAGAAGAGGCCCTGGCTGCTATCGCCTGCGGAGCATTTCACATTCGCACCGGCGGCAAGACCTACTTCAACACCACTCCCCTCGGCCGTGTAGTAACCGGCACCCTCTTGGTTCGCGCCATGCAGCAAGACGGAGTTGAGATCTGGGGCGACGGCAGCACATACAAAGGCAACGACATCGAGCGTTTCTACCGCTACGGTTTGCTCGCCAACCCGAACCTTCGAATTTACAAGCCCTGGCTCGACGCCCAGTTTGTCGAAGAACTCGGCGGTCGTCACGAAATGTCAGAGTGGCTGCTCGCCCGCAAGCTGCCATATCGCGCCTCTGCCGAAAGGGCCTACAGCACCGACGCCAACATGCTCGGCGCAACGCACGAGGCGAAGATTCTCGAGAACCTCGACACTTCTTATGAAACCGTCGAACCAATCATGGGCGTTAAATTCTGGGATGACTCCCTACGCATCGAAAGCGAAGACGTCACCATCAAGTTCGTGCAGGGTCGCCCCGTTGCTATCAATGGCGAAGACTTCAAAGACGCTATAGCACTTTTCTACAAGGCAAACGAAATCGGTGGTCGCCACGGCATCGGCATGAGCGACCAAATTGAAAACCGAATCATCGAGGCGAAGAGTCGCGGAATCTATGAGGCTCCGGGTATGGCGCTGCTTCACATCGCCTACGAACGCCTGATTTCTGCAATTCACAACGAAGACACCATCGCGGCCTATCACGCCGAAGGTCGCCGCATGGGTCGCCTGCTTTACGAAGGTCGCTGGCTAGACCCGCAGACACTAATGTTGCGCGAGTCGCTCACCAAGTGGGTTGCTTCGGCAGTCAACGGTTCGGTCACAATTCGTTTGCGTCGCGGCGATGACTACACAATCGTTGACACTCGTGGCGAGGGCTTCAGCTACCACCCTGAGAAGCTTTCGATGGAGCGCACCGAAGACGCAGCTTTTGGCCCCGCAGATCGCATCGGCCAACTAACCATGCGCAACTTAGACATCATGGATACCCGCAGCAAGCTAGACCTCTACCGCAAACAGGGGCAAATTGAGGGCGGTCAGTTCGAACTGACCTAACGATTGCGTTCGTCGAGAACCTTGTTCTCTTCAAATCTTTTGTTGATTTCTAGAATCATGTCTGACTGAGCGAAGTCATCGTGACGCTGAACCAGGCCTTGGCCGTCGGCGTTTCTTATGCCCGCACCGTCGGTGGCGCTCGGCAGATCTTCGGTGCCTACCGCAAGACTTCTGCCAGAAGCCTCAAGATTTGCGAGTCGCAGAAGCTCTAGCTCACGGTCGCTAACCACCACAGTCTTTTTGCGAAAAAGCCACCCAAACAGTTTCATGTGGCGATTTTAGAGGCATAGTCTTTAGCCATGACTACATTTCGCGACAAAATCGGCAACATCGGCTTTGGGTCGATGTATGCACAGTTCAACGGCATCGCCCTCGGGTCAGACGAGGCTTACCAGGGCGTCATCCGTGCGCTTCATACCGCCATGGATAAAGGCGTCACGTTTTTTGACACCGCAGACATCTACGCTTCAGCGTGGAACACCTTCGGCGGCAACGAACTAATGGTTGCCGATGCGCTGCGCACCTGGTCGGGCACGCCAGCGCAAAAAGCGAAGATCGTAATTGGAACAAAAGCCGGCATCACTCGGCAGCCCGGCGAAGTTTGGGGTCG
>CAZSRJ010000108.1:0-3698 GCA_964609235.1 uncultured Rhodoluna sp. | reverse complement strand
TCCACTCAGCACGATTCCGGCTTCGTAGACATCTTCAATGTGATAGTCGTGGCGTGCTTTCCGGTTGCTGGCAACCACTTTTTGTCCACGTTCTCTAGGCATAAGAACCTATATTCGCAGATAACGGCGAATTGCTAAACCGCTGGCGAGCGCAGCGAGAACAATCGCGGCACCGATGAGAATCGGCACAACCAACAGCCCATCGGCTAAGCCGACGAAGTTGGTGAAAGGCATGCTCACGGCGAGGTAGCCCTGAACGAAGAACTGAACGATGGCAAGCACGGCACCGCCGGCAAGAATGCTTCCGATGATGGCCGCGAGCACACCTTCAAGGATGAATGGCAGCTGAATATAGAAGTTGCTCGCACCCACAAGACGCATGATGCCAAGCTCGCGCCTGCGGGCGAATGCAGAGAGGCGAATCGTGGTTGAAATCAGCAGGGCTGCCGATGCCAGCATTAGCGAAGCGATGGCGATAGCGGCGATGCTGGCGGCGTTGAGAATGCTAAAGATCTGGTCGAGATAGCTGCGCTGATCGCGCACTTCTTCTACTCCCCCGAAACCTGTAAAGCTCTCGGTGATGATTGCGCTCTGCTCTGGGTTCTTCAGTTTGACCCAGAACGTTTCATTGAGCTGCTCTGGGGTCACATACTGCGCTACAGCGTTGCCCTTGAACTGCTCTTGAAATTTGTCGTAGGCCTGCTGGTGATTCTCAAAATAGAAGCGCTCAACATAAGGAGCCAAAGTTGAAGATTGCAGCTGCGCCTGAACCGCATTGACCAGGTCTTGTGAAGCCTCACCCTGCGCGCAAACGTCGGCTGGCGAAACCTCGCTGCACATGTAAATTGCAACCTGGGCCTTGTCGTACCAATAGGTCTTCATCTGGCCGATCTGCATTTGCAACAAGGTTGCGGCACCAACAAAAGTTAGCGACAGAAACGTCACCAGAATTACAGAGATAACCATCGATAGGTTTCGGCGCAGGCCCTGACGAACCTCGCTGAAAACAAATCCACCACGCATTAGTAGCCCGCCATCTTTTGGTCGCGCACGATTCGCCCATCGCTGAGTTCAACCACGCGCTTCTGAAGGCGATCCACGATTCCGCGGTCGTGGGTTGCCATCACAACCGTGGTGCCGTTCTGGTTGATGCGATCAAGCAACGCCATGATTTCGTCGCTGGTCTTTGGGTCAAGGTTTCCGGTTGGCTCATCGGCTAGCAACAAAGCTGGCTTGTTTACGATTGCGCGAGCGAGAGCAACACGCTGCTGCTCGCCACCAGATAGCTCGCTCGGCAGGCGGCCGGCTTTTTCTTCAAGCCCAACCATACGCAAAACGTCTGGAACAGCCTCTTGAATAAAGCCGGCAGACTTGCCAATTACCTCGAGGCTGAAGGCCACATTCTGAGCAACCGTCTTGTTTGGCAGAAGCCTAAAGTCTTGAAAAACCACGCCGAGCTTGCGGCGAAAGAAAGGTATGCGGCGACTTGGAATGCCCACCAGGTTTTCACCGAGCACGAATACCGAGCCTGTGCTCGGAACATCCTCGCGAAGCATGAGCCTGAGAAGCGATGATTTGCCAGAGCCTGAAGCCCCGACCAAGAAAACAAAGTCGCCCTTCTCGATCTCAATCGAGACGTCGGCAAGCGCCGGGCGATTGGACCCTCGGTAGTTTTTGCTTACGTTTTCTATGCGAATCATTGAAATAAGCCTAAATTGCAAGGCCCGCGCGGGCGGTCAGGCTAGCCGCCAGTGTTTAAGGTTTCTAGCTTTGAGCCTGTTTGCGCCAACGGATTCCCGCGGCGATAAAGCCGTCTAGGTCGCCGTCGAACACGGCGCTCGGGTTGTTTACCTCGTGCTCGGTTCGCAGGTCTTTCACCATCTGGTACGGAGCCAGAACATACGAGCGCATTTGCTCGCCCCAGCTTGCCTTAACATCGCCGGCAATTGACTTCTTCTTTGCCTCTTCTTCGCGTCGCTTGATCTCGAGCAGGCGGCTCTGCAAAACGCGCATGGCCGCGGCCTTGTTTTGAATTTGGCTTTTCTCGTTCTGGCAGCTCACAACGGTTCCGGTTGGTATGTGAGTGATTCGCACGGCGGAGTCGGTTGTGTTAACAGATTGACCACCCGGGCCAGAAGATCGAAAAACATCAACACGGATGTCTGCGTCGGGAACTTCAATCACATCGGTCTGCTCAATCAATGGCACAACTTCGACTGCGGCAAACGAGGTCTGGCGTTTTCCTGCGGCGTTGAAGGGGCTCATGCGAACAAGTCGGTGCGTTCCGGCCTCAACACTCAGTGTGCCAAATGCGAACGGCGCGTCGACTTCGAAGGTTGCCGACTTGATTCCGGCGCCCTCTGCATAAGAAGTGTCTAGAACCTGCACAGGCAGCTTGTGTTTTTCTGCGTAGCGCAGATACATGCGCAGAAGCATCTCGGCGAAGTCGGTTGCGTCATCGCCACCGGCTCCAGAGCGAATCGTTATCACAGCGGCACGTTCGTCAAACTCACCGTTTAGCAAAGTCTGAATTTCGAGTTCGGCCATTATTGCGTGCAGGGCTGCGAACTCGGCCTTAGCTTCTGCTTGCACAGAGGCATCCTGCTCAGAATTTGCCATTTCGATAAGCACATCAATGTCATCGAGCCTTGCTGCTAGCTCGGCGACTTTGTTCACCAGTGCCTGCTTGTGGCTAAGCGCGCTTGTTACCTTTTGTGCTTGCTCAGGGTTATCCCAGAGGTCGCTGGCTGCAGCCCGCTCTTTGAGCGAGGCGATTTCGGCCTCTAGCTTTTCGAGATCTATTACCTGCCGAATATCGCCGAGCGTGCTGCGCAATTGCTGCAGTTCGGTTGAAAGATCGAGTTCGGCCATTTGCCCTAGTTTAACTTGCACCCAGAGAACCAGCCGATGGGGTCATAATTGACCGGTGCCCAAACAGAACGAATTTAAGATAAGTCAGCTGACTGGCTCTGTTTTCGTGCCCTCCGCCCTCTTTTCGATAGGCGAATACGCGCTTATCCCCATAATTCCTGCCAGCGCAGAGCGCCTGGGCGCCGACTTGCCTACCGCGGGCCTAATCGCCGGTTTCGTGATGCTCGGCACCCTCTTGGCAGACATCCCGGCGGCGCGAGTCGTAAACGCGATTGGCGAGCGCAAGGCGATGATGTGGTCTTCGCTCTCGGCAATGGTCGGAATCTTGATTGCCATAATCGCCGACAACATCTTTGCCCTCGGCGCTGCAGTGCTAGTGGTGGGTGCCTCGGCAGCGGTATTTGCGCTCGCGAGACACGCATACATGGCCGAACACGTTCCGCTGAGTCATCGAGCCAGGTCACTTTCATTTCTCGGAGGCACTTTTCGTGCGGGAGCGTTCATCGGGCCGCTGATCAGCTCAGCCGTTATTGCAACTCTCGGACTTTCTGCCGTGTTGATTTTCTGCATGGGGTTTTGGTTAGCTGCCGCACTCGCGCTGCTGGTCAACAAAGATGACAAGTCTTCGAGTGCGATTGCAACCCCATTGAGTTACACCTGGGTTATTGCCAAACGCGAAAAGAAAAAACTTCTGACCGTCGGAGTAGGTTCGGCAATTCTTGGAGTTCTTCGAACCACGCGGCAAGTGGGAATTCCGCTTTGGGCATTGCAGATTAATCTGCCAGCCGAAAAAACCGCGCTGATCATTGGCATCGCCGGAATCATCG
>CAZSRJ010000107.1:0-3704 GCA_964609235.1 uncultured Rhodoluna sp. | reverse complement strand
CTTGGTAAACGTCGTGCACAGGTGAGTTTTGCCGTAGTGTGTGCGAAAGGGGGGGAAACCATGACACCGAATAGCGCTTCACGCAGCTCCATGATTTTCAGGACGGTGTCACTAGCTGCTCTCGTAATTGCACTGATCGCTCTGCTTCTCGCATCCAATGGCTCAGTCGTCAACAGCAGCCAGCAAATTAGCAGACCCACACCTACGCTGTGTGCCCCCGCACCAGCGGGCGAAAAAGGTGACACCGGTGCGACAGGGCCTGCTGGCTCTCCAGGGCCATCGGGTGCTCCTGGTGCTTCTGGCAAACCTGGAGCCTCTGGCAAACCTGGTGCGTCGGGCGCACCTGGTGCATCCGGTGCACCCGGACAAACGGGCGCAACCGGCGCAACTGGCCCATCCGGTGCACCCGGACAAACGGGAGCAACCGGTGAGACTGGCGCATCAGGTGCTCCTGGAGTTGCGGGGCCTGCGGGACCCGCTGGCCCAGCGGGAACCTGCACGACTTTCGCACCGACTTCAGTGGGTCTCGGTTACTTTGGCTCGTTTTACAGCACTCAGACTCAAAACAATTTGCAGAGCGTGAACAAGATGACGCTAAATCAGTCTGATTTGTCGAGTGGGGTTTCGATTGTCAACAACTCGAGAATCACCTTTGCGAATGCCGGCACATACAACCTTGCGTTCTCTGCTCAGTTCGATAAAACGGATTCCGGGCAAGATACCGTCGACATCTGGCTCTCGAATTCATCAGGAATCATGCCCTGGACTAACACCAAGATCGACAACAATAACAACAACGGAAAAGTCGTTGCGGCTTGGAACTTCTTCATAACGGTAAGCGCTGGCGAATATGTTGAACTCAACTGGCACTCAAACGATTTAGACATGAGAATCTACGCCCAACAGGCTCAGACCAACCCATCGATTCCAGAGATTCCGTCGGTAATTGTGACAGTGAACCAGGTTCACTAACCCAACAAATATTCGAACCATTCAGGTTCCTTGCGGATTACGTGCAGGTTGGGTGGCAAACGGCTAAGACAATCGCCACGGTCGCGGCTAAATCCTGAAACAAAGTCGGGGTCTCGCATCGCGAGGCCCCGACATATTTAACTCAATCGTTGCAGGTGCAACGCTGATCCTGAGGGACACCCTCAAGAGCTTCTTCGATGTGACCGCCGCAACCGGTCCAGGTGACCTTGTTGCACTGTGGGCATAGAGCTGGACTGCACATTACTTCTTACCTCCGAATAGACGAGCAAAGAAGCCGGGCTCCTTTGGATCATTTGCGTGCCCTTGGCACTGCTTTGACTTTGGAATTCCGCGCATGACCTGGTCAACGTGCTGGCCGCAGCCACTCCACGATGCGAGGCCGCACTTGCGGCAGGTTGCTTTTGAGCACATTTTGTTATTTCCTTATCTGACGACTGGCAGGCCGGTTGCTGACGCGGCTTCATCAAGCGATCCCGCGTTGGTGAGAGTGCCAGTGAATCCGTTTTGCTTCATGAAGTTGATTGCTCCGCCGGCACGGTTTCCTGAGCGGCAATAAATCACGTAATCTTGCGACTTATCGAGAGTTGCTATTTCAGAAGCGAAATTTGGGCCCTGAAAATCAAACTTCAGCGCACCCTCTAGGTAGCCAGATGAAACCTCTTCTGGAGTGCGCACGTCTATCACCGCCGCAACCGTCGACATCTCAATGGGTTCTGAGGCCGAGCAGGCGGTTAGCGAGCCAACAGCAAAGACTGCAATAACCGCAGCAACCAAAAACTTGAACAACTTAGACATGATTCCTCTTTCTTTGATACCCCCTAGGGTATACTAAAAACTATAGAAATCGCAAATACCGTGGAGGAAAAATGCAGATTGATCCAGCAGAGCTAAAGGCAGCCCGAGACCGACTATCCCGTGTTCAAGGCCAAATCGGAGGCATCGTCAAGATGCTCGATGAGGGTCGCGACTGCACCGAGCTGCTGGCACAATTGTCGGCGGCCAGCACCGCCCTGCGTCGCGCCGGATTCATCATTCTTTCGACCGGAATGACCCATTGCGCCAACAACGAAGGTCTCGAGGCCGAAAAGGCTGCCCTCGAAAAAGCCTTCATGTCTCTGGCATAAGCGATGAAAGTTGTAATTATCGGCGGTGTTGCCTCAGGGATGTCTGCCGCAACCCGTCTTCGTCGTCTTGCCGAGGACGCCGAGATTACGGTTTATGAAATGGCCGAGCACGTGAGCTATGCAAACTGCGGGCTGCCCTACTTCGTCAGCGACGTGATCTCGAAGCGAGAGAGCCTCTTGTTGCAGACGCCTGAGTCGCTTTGGTCGCGCTTTCGAATCAAGGTAAATGTGCAGTCGAAAGTTACCAAGATTGATCGCACTGCAAAATCCGTGACAGTGCTGAACCTAGCCACCGGCGAATCATTCGAAGACAGTTACGACAAGTTAGTGATCTCAACCGGCGCTAAGCCTCGCGCTCTCGATATTCCAGGCATCGAACGAGCGCTTTGGTTGCGCAACGTGACTGATGCAGACAACGTCAAGGCTGCGGTACAGAACTCTGCCCACAAGAGTGCGGTCATTCTTGGCGCGGGCTTCATCGGAATTGAGCTTGCCGAGAATCTTCGCCACATGAATGTTGATGTCACTATCGTTCAGCGAGGCAACAGCATACTTTCTCAGTTCGACCCCGAGATGATTCAGTTGCTGCACGAACGACTAGTCGCCAACGGCGTCAAGATCGAGCTCAACAGCGAGGCCGCGTCAATTTCAGAGACACACGTGACGCTCACCGATGGTCGAGTTATAGAGGCCGGCGTTGTCTTCACCGCAGCTGGAGTCACCCCAGACAACTCGCTCGCTCGCGAGGCTGGATTAAAGATTGGCAAAACCGGCGGCCTGTGGGTCGACGACCAACAGCGCACCAGCGACCCCGATATCTTTGCAGCCGGCGATGCAGTTGAGAAGCACGGAGTGCTCACTGGTGAGCAGACGCTCATCCCGTTGGCTAATTTGGCCAACCGTCACGGGCGCTTGATCGCCGATGTCATCGCCGGTCGATCGGTCAAGGCCGCCGCTTCGCTAGGCACCGCAATCATCGGCGCATTCGAGGTCAGCGCTGGCATAACCGGGCTCAGCGAGAAGGCCGCTGTTACTGCCGGAATCACCCACTCGATTGTGCATACCCATCCAAACAACCACGCGGGCTACTATCCAGGTGCCAAGCGCGTTTCGATGAAGGTGCTGTTCGACCCCACTACCGGCGCTCTTCTTGGAGCTCAGGCAATCGGCGAAGACGGTGTCGACAAGCGAATCGACGTGATTGCCACGGCCATCGCTGGCGGCTTGACCATCGACGAACTCATGGATGTCGAGCTGGCCTATGCCCCGCAGTTTGGTTCGGCGAAAGATGCCATCAACATCGCTGGCTATGTTGGCAACAACGTTTTCAATGGCACTACCCCTACGGTTCAATGGCATGACCTTGACGCTGCTCGCGCAGCCGGTGCGCAGGTGGTTGACGTTAGATCGCCAGCCGAGCACGCGGCTGGTCACATTGAGGGCACAATCAACATTCCGGTTGATGACTTGCGTGATCGCCTTGGCGAAGTCCAGCTCGACAACGTCGTGGTTTATTGTGCGGTTGGTCAGCGTGGTCACATTGCGACGCAGATTCTGAAGGCTCACGGCGCTAATTTTCGCAACTTG
>CAZSRJ010000106.1:1437-3712 GCA_964609235.1 uncultured Rhodoluna sp. | reverse complement strand
TCACATGATTGCAATTGTCTGCCCAGGCCAAGGCGCACAAACTCCAGGATTTTTCGCGCCCTGGCTTGAACTCGATGTGTTTAGGCAAACCATCGATCGCTTGGCCGAGGCGAGCGGTGTAGATCTTCTGAAGCATGGAACAGTCAGCGATGCCGACACAATTCGAGACACTGCAATCGCCCAACCACTTATAGTTTCTGCCGGAATCGCTTCGGCCGCAGTCTTGTTCAACTCACCCGCTTGGCCAGTCTCGGGCGCATTCGCTGCAGCCGGGCACTCGGTTGGCGAGATAACTGCTGCCGCAGTGTCGGGTGTGCTCAGCGAAGATCAGGCGATCAAGTTCGTTACTAAGCGAGGCAACGCGATGGCAGCGGCGGCGGCTTTGCAGCCTACCTCGATGGCAGCAGTAGTTGGTGGCGAAGAAGTTGACGTGCTCGCGAAGTTGGATTCGTTAGGGCTTGAACCAGCAAACTTTAATGGCGGTGGTCAAATTGTTGCCGCCGGAACAGCAGAGGCAATCGAGCAGTTGAAGCAGGATGCGCCAGCCGGTAGCAGGGTTATCGCACTTCAAGTTGCAGGCGCTTTTCACACACGCTTCATGCAGCCGGCTGTCGAAGTTTTGGCCGATTACGCAGAAACCCTAGCTCCCCAGAATCCAAGCATGAAACTGTTTACCAACGCGACCGGCGAATTAGAGACGAGCGGCAGGAACTTCGTTGATCTCATGGTTCGACAGGTTTCTAATCCGGTTCGCTGGGATCTCTGCATGGCTTCAATGCTCAAGCAGAAAGTCACGGCGATTATCGAACTGTCGCCTGCCGGCACCCTCACCGGCCTAGCTAAACGCTCAATGCCCGGAGTCGAAGCGGTGGCAGTTAAGACTCCCGAAAATATCGAAGCGGCTTTGTCGCTAATCAACAATCACGGCTAGGTTTTCACCCGCTAAGTTTGTAGCATTCAACGAATTGAGGCACTTTGAGTCAGCCAGCTCTAAATCAATACGAACCGGTTAGGTTTTCACGCATCTACTCTCTCGGCGCAGCGCGCGGAGATCTAGTTGTGACCAACGACGACATTGCTGGCCCGATTGATTCGAGTGATGAGTGGATTCAAAGGCGCACCGGCATAGTCAGCAGACGCCGCGCAAGCAAAGACGTAAGCCTGATGGACATGGCGGTGGAGGCATCAAATATTGCAATCAAGCGCGCCGGCATTGACCCGCGTGAGATTGGCGCGGTTATCTTCAGCACCATCACCCACCCGCACCAGACCCCATCGGCAGCCGCTTTGCTTGCCGACAAAATCGGAGCGACTCCTGCCCCAGCTTTCGATGTCTCTGCTGCCTGCGCTGGCTACTGCTATGGAATCGCGCAGGCCGACGCATTAGTGCGCTCTGGCATGGCAAAGTATGTTCTTGTCGTTGGCGGCGAAAAACTCAGCGACTTCATCGACCCAACCGACAGAACCATCAGCTTCTTGCTTGCCGATGGCGCGGGTGCAGCGATTGTCGGACCAAGCGACACCGCTGGCATTAGCCCGACTGTTTGGGGTTCTGACGGTTCACACTGGGATGCCGTAGGCATGACGGCTTCGTTGCTCGAACTCAGAGACGGCGAATCGGGTTGGCCAACCCTGGTTCAGGATGGCGCCACCGTGTTCAAGTGGGCCGTTTGGGAAATGGTGAAAGTTGCCAAACAGGCTTTAGTCGTGGCTGGGGTCAAAGCCGAAGATCTGGCCGCGATTGTCACCCACCAGGCCAACATCAGAATCATCGACGAACTGGCCAAGCAACTAGAGGTGCCGAGTGGCGTTGTAATCGCCCGAGACATCATCTACACCGGCAATACCTCGGCGGCATCCGTGCCGTTGGCAATGGACGCCCTGCTGACCTCTGGCGAGGTTAAATCAGGTGGTTTAGCCTTGCAAATCGGCTTCGGCGCTGGCCTTGCCTTCGCGGCTCAAGTGGTCGTTCTGCCCTAAAATTAGGGTAGTTGTAAATTCAAACAAGGAGCATTCCCATGGCACTATCGCAGGCTGAAGTTCTTACCGGACTCGCAGAAATCGTAAACGAAGAGACAGGCATCGACACCTCGCAGGTTCAGATGGACAAGTCTTTTGTTGACGACCTAGACATCGACTCAATTTCGATGCTGACAATTGTCATGAACGCAGAAGAGAAGTTTGGCGTGACCATTCCAGAAGAGAAGGTTGCCGACCTAAAGACCGTGGCAGACGCGGTTAACTTCAGAACCGGGGCTCAGTAAGGCCTTAATTG
>CAZSRJ010000106.1:0-1427 GCA_964609235.1 uncultured Rhodoluna sp. | reverse complement strand
CTGGGTGCCACCACCCCTCTCGGCGGCGACGTAGAGACCACCTGGCGAGCACTGCTAGCCGGTGAGTCGGGCATTTCAACCCTCAAGCAAGAATGGGTTGAACGCCACCAATTGCCGGTCAAGTTTGCGGGTCAGGCGAAAGTCAACGCCAAAGACATTTTGAGTGTGCCCGAAACCAAGCGTTTAGATCCGGCGAGTCAATTTGCCCTAATCGCAGCTCGCGAGGCTTGGGCCGATGCCGGCACCCCTGACGTTGCACCCGAGCGGCTTGCAGTTGAGTTTGCCACCGGCATCGGTGGTGTCTGGACTCTGCTTGACGCCTATGACACCCTCAACACCTCTGGGCCAAGACGCGTGCTTCCGATGACCGTTCCGATGCTCATGGCAAATGGCCCGGCAGCTGCAATCGGCATGGATATTGCCGCGCGCGGCGGAGTGCGCACGGCCGTCTCAGCTTGTGCATCGAGCACCGAGGCAATCGCAAACTCTATCGCTCGATTGCAATCGGGAGCAATCGACATCGTGGTCGCTGGCGGTTGCGAGGCAGCGATTCACCCGTTGCCAATTGCGGCTTTCGCTTCGATGCACGCGCTTTCACGCAACAACGAAGACCCAAAGGGTGCAAGCCGACCATACGATACTGCACGCGACGGCTTCGTTATGGGCGAAGGCGCTGGCGCTCTAGTTATTGAAACCGAAGAACACGCTCTTGCTCGCGGTGCAAAAATTTACGCTTATCTAGTTGGCGGTTCAGTTACCAGCGATGCGCATCACATCACAGCACCTGACCCTGAAGGCACCGGAGCAGCCCGGGCAATGATCGAAGCGCTCGAGCAAGCTGGGGCGAAAATCGAAGACGTTGTTCACATCAACGCACACGCTACTTCAACTCCAGTTGGCGACATCGCCGAATACACAGCGTTGAAGCGAGTCTTCGGCGACCACCTAGACAAAATTTGCATTTCGGCTACAAAGTCATCAACCGGACACCTGCTTGGCGGCGCGGGTGCTATCGAGGCAATCTTCACGGTTCTCGCGCTTCACGAGCGAACCGCCCCACCAACGTTGAACCTGCAAAATCAAGACCCCGAAATTCCGATTGACGTTGTGACATCGCCAAGACAACTCCCTGCCGGTGAAATTCTTGCGATCTCGAATTCATTTGGATTCGGTGGCCACAATGCCGTTGTCGCATTCAGAAGCGCTAACTAATTCGCAGCAGTCTTTAGCCAAATAACCGATCTGTCCTCAGACGCCGATCTGAGCTGCTCGAGCTCAAGCTCCCAGGGTGCACCAACGGCTAGGCGTAGTTGTGAAGTCAAATCGCTGGCGCTTGAACCTGTATTCTCGGCAATTGCCGTCAACCGATGCTCGCTCACTAAAACGTTGCCAAAGGCATCAATCTGACTTTGAAAAAGCCCGAGGCT
>CAZSRJ010000105.1:0-3767 GCA_964609235.1 uncultured Rhodoluna sp. | reverse complement strand
GATGTTGCCAAATCTGTCATAACTCACAACTTGGATGAAGTGCTCGCCGGAGCAAAGGTTCTCGGTTACCCTCTGGTCGTTCGGCCGTCTTTCACCATGGGTGGTTTGGGCTCTGGATTCGCCTACAACGAGGAAGACCTTATTCGAATTGCATCGGCTGGCTTGCAGGCAAGCCCGACAACCGAAGTTTTGCTTGAAGAATCGATTCTCGGTTGGAAAGAATACGAGCTCGAGCTAATGCGTGACAAGAACGATAACTGCGTTGTTGTCTGCTCAATCGAAAACGTCGACCCTGTTGGAGTTCACACCGGTGACTCAATAACGGTTGCTCCCGCGCTTACCTTGACAGATCGCGAATATCAAAACCTTCGCGACATTGGAATCCAGATCATCCGAGACGTAGGAGTCGATACCGGAGGTTGCAACATTCAGTTTGCCGTTGACCCGGCCGACGGTCGCGTGATTGTGATCGAGATGAATCCTCGTGTCTCGCGTTCCTCTGCGCTCGCCTCTAAGGCCACTGGCTTTCCGATTGCAAAGATCGCCGCAAAACTAGCTATCGGCTACACCCTCGACGAAATTCCTAACGACATAACTAAGGTGACCCCAGCCAGCTTCGAACCAACTCTCGACTACGTTGTCGTAAAGGTTCCGCGCTTTGCATTCGAGAAGTTTCCGGCTGCTGATCCGACACTAACCACAACCATGAAGTCGGTGGGCGAGGCGATGGCGCTCGGCAGAAACTACACCCAGGCACTTCAGAAGGCGTTGAGAAGCCTCGAGCGTCGCGGGTCTTCGTTTCACTGGGCAGGTAACCCTGGCAACAAGTCGCAACTACTCGAGCAAATCAAGGTTCCAACCGACGGTCGCATTGTCGCCGTGCAGCAAGCGTTGCGAGCCGGAGCCAGCAACGAAGAGGTTTTCGAATCAACCAAGATTGACCCCTGGTTTATTGACCAGATGATTCTTATCAACGAGGTTGCCGATTTCATTAGGGATGCGAAAGAACTAGGCGCTGCCGAAATTAAGCACGCCAAGAATCATGGGTTCAGTGACAGCCAGCTAGCGCAGTTGCGAGGTATTTCAGAGGCAGAAGTGCGTGCCATCCGTCACTCGATCGGTTTGCGGCCGGTCTACAAAACAGTCGACACCTGCGCGGGGGAGTTTCCGGCAGAAACGCCCTATTACTACAGCACCTACGAGCAGGAGACCGAAGTTTCGCCGTCTTCGAGACGCAAAGTGGTAATCCTCGGTTCTGGACCTAATCGCATTGGCCAAGGCGTTGAGTTTGACTATTCGTGCGTTCACGCGTCATTCGCACTTCGCGATGCCGGCTTTGAAACCATCATGATCAACTGCAACCCAGAAACAGTTTCGACCGACTACGACACCAGCGATCGCCTCTATTTTGAGCCACTGACTCTCGAAGACGTCATTGAAGTTATACATGCCGAACAGCAAAGTGGTGAATTGGTGGGCGTGGTTGTGCAGTTAGGTGGGCAGACCGCTCTTGGTCTCGCAAAGGGGCTGAAAGAAGCGGGCATCCCGATTCTCGGCACCTCACCAGAGGCAATTGATTTGGCCGAGGAACGCGGACTGTTTCAAAAGATTCTCGACGAGGCCAAATTGCTTTCTCCTGCGAACGGAACGGCAACCAATTTGTCAGAGGCTGAAGTCATCGCGGCGCGCATCGGTTATCCGGTGTTAGTTCGACCTTCATATGTTCTCGGTGGTCGTGGCATGGAGATTGTTTACGATCAAGCATCGCTAGTCGACTACTTCGATCGAATTGCTGACCAGGGAATAGTTGGCCCTTCGCATCCTCTTCTTGTTGACCGCTTCCTAGACGACGCCATTGAAATAGACATTGACGCACTATACGACGGGCAGCAGCTTTATGTCGGTGGCGTCATGGAGCACATCGAAGAAGCGGGTATTCACTCGGGAGACTCGAGTTGCACACTTCCGCCTATCACGATGAGCTCGGCGCAAATTGGCAGGGTTCGCGAGGCAACACTTGCGATCGCAGAGGGCATCGGAGTTCGCGGTTTGCTTAATGTTCAGTTTGCTCTCGCGAGCGATGTGCTCTACGTGCTCGAGGCAAATCCAAGAGCTTCAAGAACCGTTCCATTCGTCTCGAAGGCTCTTGGCATAACGCTTGCCAAGGCAGCGGCACGAGTGATGGTGGGCGAGAGCATCGACTCGCTAATCGCCAACGGTGCATTGCCAGCCAAAGACGGAACCTACATTCCTGCAGGCTCTGCCATCTCTGTGAAAGAAGCTGTTTTACCCTTCAAGCGCTTTGCTACCAAGGATGGGCGTTTCGTTGACTCGCTTTTGGGCCCTGAGATGCGTTCGACTGGTGAGGTTATGGGCATTGACGTCGATTTTCCGAAGGCCTTTGCAAAGAGCCAGTCGGCCGCCGGTTCGGCACTTCCGAAGTCGGGTAGCGTCTTTATTTCGGTGGCAGACCGAGACAAGCCACACCTAATGTTGCCGGTTCGAAGACTCCAGCAGCTCGGCTACAAAGTTCTGGCGACCTCAGGAACGGCTGCGATTCTGGCCAGGCACGGCATTGAAGTTCAGGTGGTTAGAAAGCACTCTGACCCAGACACAATTCAGGGTCCATCGATTGTTGAACTCATCACCGCCGGCGAAGTCGACGTTGTTGTAAACACGCCAAGCGGTTCACACGCTCGAAAAGATGGTTACGAAATCAGAGCGGCTACAACAGCTGCCGACAAAGCCATTTTCACGACGATTGCACAACTCAGCGCGGCCATTGGCTCGTTCGAGGCTGTTATTGCCGGCCCATTCAGCGTAAAGTCTCTGCAAGATCACGCTAAAGACAGAAAGGAAGCACTTGGCAGCTAGTTTTGGCGCTCGACTCGAGCAGAACTTCGCCAAGTACGGGCAGCTCTGTGTCGGGATTGATCCGCATGCCGCTCTGCTCGAAGATTGGGGACTTGATCAGAGCGTTGAGGCCTTGCGAACCTTCTCGATGTCGGTGCTAGAGGCCTGCGTTGACCGAGTCGGCATCATCAAGCCTCAGGTTGCTTTCTTTGAGAAGTTTGGTTCGCATGGATTCTCTGTGCTCGAAAAGTTCGCAATTGAAGCGCAGCAGAGCGACATCCTGGTAATCATGGATGCAAAGCGCGGCGACATTGGCTCGACTATGACCGGCTACTTCGATGCTTGGCTCGGCAAAAATGCGCCTTTCGTCTGCGACGCACTCACCGTGAGTCCTTTCTTGGGTCTCGAATCACTGAACGAAGTTATGAGTGAATCTCTTGAACGTTCAAAGGGTCTGTTTGTATTAGCCGCGACTTCAAATCCGGAAGGCAAAAACATTCAACGGGCAAAGATTGGTGACACAACCATTTCGGCATCGATTCTCAAGCAGCTCGAGGAAATCAACGCGGTGAGCAAGAGCGCTGGCGCTCGACTCGGATCGTTCGGAGCGGTCGTTGGCGCCACTCTAAACATGAGCGCAAGCGGTATACCTGAGGTGCTCAGCGACGCTGAGGCAGCTACGCCGCTGCTCGCACCTGGATTTGGTGCACAGGGCGCAAATCTTTCTGAAGCGAGCGACTTGTTTCAGAGCGCGTCAAGTCGGGTGATAGCCTCAGTTTCTCGCAGCGTCACCGCGGGTGGCAAGCAATCGCTATCTTCAGCGATAGATCAAGCGAAGAACGAGCTTCGAAAGGGCCTCTCAGTTGAATAGCCCCAGACTTCTGGTGATCGCCGGACCAACCGCTGTCGGCAAG
>CAZSRJ010000104.1:0-3768 GCA_964609235.1 uncultured Rhodoluna sp. | reverse complement strand
CTTGCCGGCGCCGTTTGGGCCTAGCAGGCCGAAAGACTCACCCTTTTTTACCTCGAAGTTGATGCCGTCTACGGCCACGAAGTCGTCATACTTCTTGGTCAGCCCGCGCGCGATAATCATCGGGGCTTCGGTCTTTTTTGCCACTGAGAACTCTCTTCTGGTCTGCTGCCCGCTTCGGCACAGCGTTTCAGAATAACCCATCGGCGAGGTTGTTAGCCTATGTTCATGCCCAATTCGACTGCCACCGTGTCGCGCCCGGGCAACACCCGAGTCACCGGCAAAGAGCAGTTCTACACGCCCGCGAACCTTGCCCGCGAACTATTCACGGATGTCGCCGGGGTCGTGCCAAACCTCGCCGAGCGCGTGATTATCGAACCGGCTGGCGGAACCGGGGCGTTCATCAAGGCGGCTAAAAAGTTTGGCGTGGCTGGCATCGTGAGCTTTGACATTGAACCGAAGCATGCCGGCATCTCGGCCGAAGATTTTCTGCAGGCAGACATCGAAGTCAAGAAAGCCGTAACTATTTCGAACCCACCTTTCGGTCGAAACAACTCGCTATCGATTCCGTTTTTCAACAAGGCCGCAGAACACAGCGACTACATCTGTTTCATCGTGCCGCGGTCGTGGCGCAAGTGGTCGGTAATCAATCGACTAGATCAGCGTTTTCACCTGGTCTTCGACAAAGATATTCAGATTGATTACGTTGACGATCAGGGCGATGAGCTATCGAGCAAAAGCCGCCTGGCTACCTGTTTTCAGATCTGGCAGAAACGCAGAGTTGCTCGCCCGATTGTGAGCGTGGTCGATAACGAGTTCATCAAGAAGGTAAAGCCGATTGATGCCGACGTTTCGCTCACAATTTTCGGTTTCAACTGCGGAAAGGTTCGCACCGATTTCAAGCGGGTGCCAAACTCGACGCAGATGTTCTTGAAGCTGCAACATCCGAGAGCTCTTGAGGCTTTGCAGTCTGTCGACTTTTCGCGTTTTTTCAAGAACACTGCCTATACCGAGGCATTGTCGTTGCAGGAGATAAATTTCCTGTTGAATGAATACCTGATTGGCGAAGGCCAGCTGAAGGAGAACAAATGAGCATGATGGGTGGCCGCGGCCGCAGACCTGGCCCTGGTCCAGAGAAAGGCCCGAAGGCCAAGTTCAGCCAGTTGTTGCCTTACCTCGGTGAGCACAGGGGTGCCCTCTGGGTTGCCGTTGCACTTTCTATTGTTGGCGCGGCCATCAGCCTGGCCCAGCCGCTGGTTGTCGGGCAGGTAATCACTGCCGTGCAGACCGGCCAAGACACCGGTCTCTTGGTTCTGCTCTTGATTGGCGTGGTGCTCGGCAGCGCGGTTGCCAGCGGATTCTTGTATTTCGTTTTGGCCAAGGCCGGCGAGGGCGTTGTGCTCAGCGCGCGAGGCCAGCTAGCCACTCGCCTATTGCGCCTGCCCATTGTTGAGTATGACCTTCGCCGCACCGGCGATCTGGTTTCACGCGTTGGCTCAGACACCACGCTGCTTCGCGCGGTGCTTACCCAGGGATTAGTCGATGCTGCCGGAGGTGTTTTGATTTTCGTCGGTTCGGTTGTTGCAATGGCAATCATCGACCCGATTCTCTTGCTGCTGACTTTGCTCATGATTTCGATTGCGGTTGCTTCGATCGGGTTCAGCGCGCGCAAGATTCGCAGTGCAACAACTAAGGCGCAGCAACGCGTTGGCGACATGTCTGCATCGGTTGAGCGAGCCTTGAGCGCGGTGCGAACCATCCGTGCATCGCGTGCAGAAACTCGCGAAACAAGTCAGATTATCGAAGACGCAAAAGAGGCTTACGAGCAGGGCGTGAAGATTGCGCGCATCAATGCGGCCGTCACGCCAATCGGTGGGCTCGCTGCAAACGGCGCATTCATCGTGGTGCTTGGCGTTGGTGGTTATCGAGTTGCATCTGGCGAAACACCGGTTGCCAGCTTGGTCACGTTCATCTTGCTGATGTTCTTGATGATTCGCCCGGTTGGTCAGGCGTTCGGTGCATACGCATCTGTGCAGACCGCTCTCGGTGCGCTCGCGCGAATCAACGAAATCATCGCGCTTCCGGTTGAAGACACCGACGCCGAGCGTGCCGAGGCACCGAAGCGCAAGAAGGTCAACGACACCGCAATCGAGTTCAACAAGGTCTCGTTTGGTTATGCTCCAGCTCCTGCGCCTGAGACTTTTGAAGGCAAAGACTTGGTTGCTGTTGCCGGCGATTCCAAGACCAAATCGGGCGAGACGCCAGCCATCGCTAAGCCCGAAGAACCGCGCGAGGTGCTGCACAAGGTCTCGTTCAAGATTCCACGCGGTGCCCGTGTTGCCCTGGTTGGCCCTTCGGGTGCCGGCAAGTCGACTATCTTCTCGCTAATCGAGCGTTTCTATGAGCCAACCGGCGGTCAGATCTTGCTCGATGGCCAGCCGGTTGAATCGATGAGCCGCGACGAACTTCGCGCACAGATCGGCTACGTCGAGCAGGATGCCCCGGTTTTGGCCGGGTCTATCCGTGAGAATTTGCTGATTGGTTCGCCAAACGCAACCGACAAGCAGCTCAAGAAGGTGCTGGCCGAGGTGAACCTGACCGACGTTGTGAAGCGCGACAAGCGCGGGCTCGACGCCGAGGTTGGTGAAGACGGCATCATGCTCAGCGGTGGTGAGCGTCAGCGTTTGGCGATTGCCCGAACCCTGCTTGCTGCTCCCCCGATTCTTCTCTTGGATGAGTCGACCTCGTCGCTTGACGGCTTGAACGAGCAGCGCATGCGTGAGGCGATTGATGCCGTGGCCAAGAACCGAACCCTGTTCGTGATTGCTCACCGCTTGTCTACCGTTGTCGACAGCGACCTGATCGTGGTGCTCGAGAGCGGCAAGGTGATTGGCGTTGGAACCCACAAGCAGTTGCTCAAGAGCACGCCGCTCTATCGCGAATTGGCTAAACACCAAAAGCTTTCGTAGTCGATTTGGTAGCGAGTCAAAGGTTCGCTTAGCCGACTAGATTTGGTTTATGAGCACAACGAAGTCGCTCGCCGATTATGGCGACCCTACCGACCGCGCAACAGCAGAACACCTCGAAGCAGATGATGTTCTGGCGAAATACAAATCGCAGTTCGTTATCACCAACCCAAACCTCTGCTATCTCGATGGCAATTCGCTCGGGCGTTTGCCGCGCGCAACTGTCACGGCCGTGAATGAACTGATGGTGCGCGAATGGGGTCACGAACTTGTTGACGGATGGTCGCACTGGATCGACGAAGCTCAGCCAACCGGCGACCTGCTTGGTCGAGCAACCCTCGGTGCCGCCGCCGGTCAGGTGCTCGTGTGCGACACGACTTCGGTGAATTTCTACCAACTTTGCGTTGCGGCAATCAAGGCGCGGCCCGGTCGCAAAACAGTGATTATTGATGCTGCAAACTTTCCGACAGACCGATTCATCTTGGCTGGCATCGCCGAACAGTTTGGCTTGAACCTAATTACGCTCAACAACGATGGCACCGGCGGCCCAGGCGCGGTTGACGTTGATGCCGACTGCGAGATGATCACTCCAGAAATTCTCGAGCGCTTCATGAGCGACGACGTTGCTCTCGTTACGCTGCAGGTGATTCACTACCGCTCGGGTTCGCGCCCGCAGGTGAAGGCAATCACCGACCTCGTGCGCAGTCACGGCGGCTTGGTCGTTTGGGATGCCTCGCACGCCGGCGGCGCGATCGACATTCAGTTTGACGATTGGGGCGTCGACCTAGCCGTCGGTTGCACCTAT
>CAZSRJ010000103.1:0-3778 GCA_964609235.1 uncultured Rhodoluna sp. | reverse complement strand
AATGTAGAAAAACGAGGTGGCGAGAACCGCGACGCTCACGTGAATGATTAACCAGTAACTCTGCAGCGCAGGCATCAGCGAGGCAACTTCTACATAGAAAACAGTCGTGGCAACGCCGAGGGTTAGCAGCGCAAAACTGCTGATTAAAACAGAGGCAAACCTAATCTCTTTCACAAAAATGCGAGCGCCCAGGTAGATGACGGCAATCACGAGGCTTCCGGTGATGGCGTACTCATACATGTTTCCCCACGGCACTCGCGCGACCGAGATTGCACGAAGCACAACACCGATTGCCAGCAAGACGGTTGCCAAGATCAAGAAAATCAGACCGGCGCGTTCGGTGATGGTGGCACGAGCACGAACATCCTTGTCTTCACTCGCGCGTCGCGCAAGGTTCAAGGCGTCTGCTAAGAAGGCGAATGTATAAATTGCCATAGCGGCATAAAGAAAAAGTCTAGAAATTTGCGAAAGTTCTTCGCTGAGCACGACGTTATTCAATCTTGGCCTTCTTTATTTCATCGGTTAAATCGCTGAGAACTTTTTCTAGAGTCGGATCATCGCCGCGAGCCAAAGCCGCGAGCTCGAATCCGTTTTCGGTCTTGCGAACCCAAACACGCCTTCGTGGCACCAGCAAGGTAATCATGAGTCCACCAAGAGATAACAACGAGAAAAGCAGAATCCATCCCACGCCGGGGTTGTAGCTTATGTCGAGCGAAATGAAGCGCTTCAAACCGTCGAAGGTTACCGTGCCCAGATTGTTGGGAAGAGTGGCGGTCTGGCCAGTTTCAAGCTGAAGCGCGGGCGCTTCTGCCTCGCCGCCTGCCACCTGGGTCATCTTTTCGATGTCTAGCGCATAGACGTTTCTTGGAATTCCATCGTCTAGCCCAAGGTCGCCCTCATAGACGTTCATGGTCAGTAGCGGGTTAATCGGGTCTGGAAAAATCGAGCTCTTAGCGCCGGTGTCTAGGTCGGCTGCGGTCGGGTAGAAGAAGGCGATCATGCCGAATTGCTTTGGCTTGGCGTCTGGCAGCTTGTAGATGCCAAGTGACGTGTAATTGCGGTCTTGCGGCAAGAAGGCAACCGGCCCCGAGAACGAGACCTCGCCGCTGGCGTCGCGCACCGTTACGACAGGCGCATAACCGTTTCCGGTTAGGTAGAGCTTGGCGTTTGGCAACTCGAGCGGCTCATTCACACGAATCTGCCCCTGAACCGGTTCGCCGTCAGCGCCGATTCGGGTGGTCACGAGCGCCTTGAAATCGAGCGGGGTGCCGATATTGGTTTCGTTTCTAATGTCGAAAACAACGTTGAACTTATCGAGACGCACGCTCAGCGGGGTGAGTTGACTCTCATTAAAGAAGGTTCCCGGTGAAATCGAGTCGTAACCAGCGAGATTGTTAACGAAAGTGTCGCCCTCAATCAAAACTCGCTGGCCGCTGTAACTGAGGCCCCCACCGATTCCAACTGCAACTAGAACGCCAATCAGAGAGAAGTGAAAAACAAGGTTTCCGGTTTCGCGAAGATAACCGCGCTCAGCAGATACCGAAGTTCGAGTTGTGACAACGCGGTAGCCCTGCTTCTTAAGAATTGCCGCGGCCTTTTCAACGACCTTTGCTTTTCTCGACTTAACAATTTGGTGAGCCGGCATGCGCGCAAAATTTCGCGGAGCCGCTGGCGGTTGGCTCTTCAGTGCGGCGTAGTGCACTTTGGTTCGCGGAACAACACAGCCAATCAAGCTCGTGAAGAGCAAAATGTAAATAGCACTGAACCACACCGATGTGTAAACGTCAAAAAGTTGCAAGTTGTCAAAGACAACGGCGAGATCAGGGTTGTTCTCGAAAAACTGCTTTACCCCGTTTGGGTCTGCGCTGCGCTGCGGATAAATCGAACCTGGCACGGCTGCAATTGCCAAAAGCAGCAAAAGCATTAGTGCTGTGCGCATCGACGTGAGTTGACGCCAGAACCAGCGCGCCCATCCTCGAATGCCGATGTCTGGCGAATCGATCTCGATGTCTCGCGAATTAGATGGCTGGGAAGAACTCACTGTTCACCACCTGAAAGTATTCGATGACGATATTCCAAAGACCCGTGACCAAAAGAAGGCCGAGCAGAATCAACAAAACTCCACCGCCGATATTGAATGCACGGATGTGCCTGCGCACGAACGCCACCGAGCGGGTGGCCCAAGAGAAACCGGCGGCGATCGCGATAAACGGCAGACCGAGGCCTAGTGAGTATGCGGCGGTTAGCGTGGTGCCGCGCAGGGCCTGGCTCGAGTCGAGGCTTAGCGCTAAGACCGAGGCGAGGGTTGGGCCGATGCAAGGTGTCCACCCCAGGCCGAAGACGATGCCCAGCAACGGCGCTCCAAGCAGGCCGACGCGTGGTCGCCAGTTTGGCTTGATGGTCTTTTGCATGAAACCGAACTGCCCGATCATCACAAGGCCAAGAAAGATAACAATCACGCCCAAAATCGGTTGGATCGCGGAGCTAAAGGCATAGAGCCTCGAGCCGAAAACACCGAAGGCTGTGCCCAGTGAAACAAACACCGCCGAGAAACCGAGCACAAACAAAGCGGCGCCGAGCACGATGCGCGATTTTGGTGCAGCGTTTCCAGACACGAAACCCAAGTAGGCCGGAACGAGCGGAAGCACACACGGACTCAAGAATGAAACCAAACCGGCAAGCATTGCAATCGGAATTGCGATGAACATTGAGCCACCGAGAATTTGTTCGGCTAGATTCACTTTTCGTCAACCACTCTTTGAATTAGAGCTTTGAGTGTGCTGGCTTCAACCTGACCTAGAACGCGAGCAGCAACGCGACCCTGCTTATCAATCACGAGAGTGGTTGGCACCGCCTGCGGAGTGACAACACCCGTGAATGCAAGAACTGCAGAACCAGATTGCGCGTCGATAATCGAAGGCCAAGTGATTCCGAATGTGCGATCAAACGCTCGCGCAGTTTCAGCGGTGTCGCGCACGTTCACTCCGACAAACTGCACGTTTTTGCCAACGAACAATTTGTTTACGGCAACAAGGTCTGGTGCTTCTGCCCGACAGGGTGCACAGCCCGCATACCAAAAGTTCATAACCACGACCACGCCAGTCAGCTGATCGCTTTTCAGCAGGCCGCCACTCTCGGTTACTCCCGACCATGCAATCGATTTGCCGCGATTAGCCTCTGCGAATTCTGAAACTGTTCCGTCGCCGGCGATGTAATTCTTGTTGTCACCGGCTCTGAATTGGTCGGCAAGCGAATCGTTGGCACAAGCACTGAGAGAAAATGAAACTGCAACCGCGAGCGCGAATGCGATCGCGTTTTTAACCATTCTCTTGGCAGCCATCACACGGCTCCCTTGTCTTTAGCCCCGGCATTTGCGGCAGGGTCGAGATAGTCAACCTCTACCCAATCGCCGTTGCGTCTTTCAAAGGTTGTGATCGACGAGAGTGCGCAGCGGCGCTGCTTCGGGCTGTGGGCCAACCTGACCCCAGCTGCCTTGCGGTGAACCATCCAAATTGGCAGCTGGTGGGTGACCAGCACCACATCGCCAGAGTCGACCTCTTTGGCGAGCTCATCCATGGCTTCAAACATGCGCTTCACGATCGACTCGTAGCTCTCGCCCCACGATGGCTTGCTCGGATTACGCAGGTGCAGGTAAAGGTGTGGGCGCACGGCTAGGTGCTTGGCGCTCAGTTTGCGGCCCTCGAACACGTTGTGTGGCTCAATCAGGCGCTGGTCTGTGATGACGTCTAAGCCAAAGTGCTCGGCAATGGGCTCGGCC
>CAZSRJ010000102.1:3489-3810 GCA_964609235.1 uncultured Rhodoluna sp. | reverse complement strand
TTATCTTGAATGCGAAGGTCGCGCCTAAACCAAAAGACTCTGGCCAATTCTTAGCTTTTCGCTCTAACGGCAAGCCACTGAAACGTGATCAAGCTGGAAATAAGTGAAGCACCGAGCATGTGCAAACCCACCAAAATCGCCGGCACTCCGGTGTTTGCCTGAATCACTCCGATGATTGCCTGCAATGCCAAGGCAACAAAAGCGTCGAACGTCGTCCACTTCCTTGCAAAGATAACCACGCCCTTGCTTGTAGGTGCCCGAACGCAGGGCGTCGATCCATTCACGCTGTATCCCAACGTTCCCAAGCCCATCGCCCCCGAT
>CAZSRJ010000102.1:0-3479 GCA_964609235.1 uncultured Rhodoluna sp. | reverse complement strand
TCCTGTCGAGATTTTCGGCCGCGACCTCATCGGTTGCGCGCAGAGCGGCACCGGATTTGTTCACCCGAATCAAAAGTAAGAGCGCCGCGAGCGTCAGAGCAATGGTTATGTAACCCGGATAACTGTGCAGGTGTTGAATGATCTCGAGGTCGAGACCGTTGCGCGGCGAGTTGGCATCGCCGGCGTGCGGACCAGCCCCAGTAACCACCACTCCGATCGCGAGCGAGGTGAATCCGCTGATCGCTATCCATGGCGTAATCAGGTAAACCGAGTAGGGAATCGGCTGGTGCTCTGGCTTGTAGAACCGCCAAACCAAAATCGAAGCAATAGAGATGAGAATGCTGCTGACAATAAAGTGCAAGCCGACAACCCACGGATTCAAATTGGTCAGCACGCTAATGCCACCAATAATGGCTTGCGCGATTATGCCAAGCCCAAGGCTCAGTGATGGCCAAACCATGCCGCGACGCTTTGCCTTGCCGCTTCGCATGATCGCGATGAAAGTGAGAAGAGCAATGATTATCAAAACGAAGGTCAATAGGCGATTGGCAAATTCAATAAAGCCGTGAATTCCCTGCTCAGGAACGTTTGTGAACGAATCATCTGTGCATTTAGGCCAGGTGGGGCAGCCAAGACCCGATGCGGTAAGGCGCACGGCTCCACCGGTCACGACAATGAGGATCTGGCTGGCTAGGGAAAGCCATACGTAGAGCTTGATTCGGGCCGGTGAAAACAACAGATGCCTCTCTTGGGGTCTAGTCAGATAAACAGCGCAAAGGTTAGACTTGTTCCCAGATTCAGCAATGCGCTAGAAGACTTCTAGTTTCGCACGGCCAGCCACAAATCACCGACCTAAGCTCGACTCGGGAATTTAGCGGCGAATCTCGTGTTCTAAGAATTGGGTCGAAATGAACATTCGATTCCCAGAAGGAGTGCCACATGACCGACATCGTTGACCGTTCAGAACTCGACTCTCTTGGCGTCTATGAATTTGGCTGGTCTGATAGCGATGCCGCAGGCACAAGCGCTAAACGAGGTATTAGCGAAGATGTCGTGCGCGACATCTCTGAAAAGAAGAGCGAACCAGACTGGATGCTCGAAACCCGCCTCAAGGGTTACAACTTCTTTGAGCGCAAACCAATGCCAGCATGGGGTAGCGATCTCAGCGGAATCGACTTTGACAACATCAAGTACTTCGTTCTACCGAGAAGCAGGCACAGAGCTGGGAAGAGCTTCCAGAAGACATTCGCAACACCTATGAGCGACTCGGCATTCCAGAAGCAGAACGCTCACGCCTGGTAGCCGGAGTTGCGGCACAGTATGAATCTGAGGTGGTCTACCACCAGATCAACGAAGAGCTGGAAAAACAGGGCGTCATCTTCTTAGACACCGACACTGCGCTGAAAGAACACCCTGAGCTTTTCGAAGAGTACTTCGGAACCGTGATTCCAGCGGGAGATAACAAGTTTGCTGCGCTAAACACCGCCGTTTGGTCTGGCGGAAGCTTCGTCTACGTTCCAAAGGGCGTTCACGTTGAGATTCCTCTGCAGGCCTACTTTCGAATCAACACCGAAAACATGGGGCAGTTCGAGCGCACCCTGATCATTGCCGATGAGGGTTCTTACGTTCACTACATCGAGGGTTGCACCGCACCTATTTACAACAGCGACTCGCTGCACTCGGCGGTAGTTGAAATCATCGTGAAGAAGAACGCTCGCGTTCGCTACACGACAATTCAGAACTGGTCGAACAACGTTTACAACCTGGTTACCAAGCGAGCAATCGCGCACGAGGGTGCAACCATGGAGTGGGTCGACGGAAACATCGGCTCGAAGGTAACCATGAAGTACCCTTCGATCATCCTCGCTGGCGAATACGCCAGGGGAGAGACTCTTTCGGTCGCGTTTGCCGGTGAAGGTCAGCACCAAGACGCCGGTGCCAAGATGATTCACCTCGCGCCACACACTTCTTCTTCGATTATTTCGAAGTCGATTGCTCGTGCGGGTGGCCGCACTTCATACCGCGGTGAGATTAAGGTTGCCGCTGGCGCACACCACAGTGCAAACACCGTGCGTTGCGATGCTCTTTTGGTTGACACCATCTCGCGCAGCGACACCTACCCGGCTGTCGATGTGAGAGAAGACGATGTGAGCATGGGTCACGAAGCTACGGTTTCGCGAATCAGCGACGAGCAGCTGTTCTATTTGCAGTCTCGCGGCTTGCCAGAAGACGAAGCGATGGCCATGATCGTTCGCGGATTCATCGAACCGATCGCAAAAGAACTTCCAATGGAATACGCTCTCGAACTCAACAAGCTAATTCAGATGCAGATGGAAGGGGCGGTTGGCTAGTGACAGAAGCAATCGTTCGCCCAGGCAGCACCGGGCATTCGCATGGCGGCGGCGACATTCCGCTGCAGACCAGAAACGAACGCCTGCGTTCAATCGACCCGAGCATGCACACCCAAATCGACGGCCGTGACGAACAGTGGCGTTACCTCGACTCTGCTCGCATGGGCGGGCTAGACACCAACACCCTTCGCGATGCAGCTGCAGACTTTAAGGTTTCGGCTCCGGCAGAGTTCGCAAGCGAGCTGGTCGGCGCAAGCGACCCGACCTTCGGCACCGCGGGACTTCCAGAAGATCTTCCGACCGCAAACGCCTGGGCTGCTGCTACCAAAGCGCTTAAGGTCACCCTAAGTGGCGAGGCAACCGAGCCAGCTTTCATTTCGGCAAGCAACCTCGACACCCAGAGTGCTGCTCACCTAATTATTCAGAGCAAGACTCACTCACGCGGAACCGTGATTCTCGATCACACCGGAAAAGGCAACCTAGCCGAGATCGTCGAAATCATTGTTGGCGACGAGAGCGCGCTAACCGTCGTTTCAATTCAAGACTGGGATGACGAGTCGGTGCATACCTCTGCGCAGTTTGCTCGTCTTGGCAGAAACGCCAAGTTGAAGCACGTTGTGATTTCTCTCGGCGGCAAGACCGTTCGAGTCACGCCGAACGCCGAGTTCACAGCACCCGGCGCCGAAGTTGAACTGCTTGGTCTCTACTTCGCAGACGCCGGTCAGCACCTCGAACACCGCAGCTACGTAGATCACGCTGTTGCCAACTGCAAGTCGCGAGTTACCTACAAGGGCGCACTGCAAGGAAAAGGCGCGCACACCGTATGGGTTGGCGACGTGTTGATTCGCAAGGCGGCTGAGGGAACAGACACCTACGAACTAAATCGCAACTTGCTGCTCACCGATGGCGCACGTGCCGACTCGGTTCCTAACCTTGAAATCGAAACAGGTGAAATCGAAGGTGCCGGTCACGCGAGCGCAAGCGGTCGTTTCGACGATGAGCAGTTGTTTTACCTACAGGCACGCGGCATCAACGAACTCGATGCCCGCAGGCTCGTGGTTCGCGGATTCCTAAACGAAATCATTCAGCAGATTGGCGTTGCGTCAATCGAAGAACGCCTAAACGCAT
>CAZSRJ010000101.1:0-3830 GCA_964609235.1 uncultured Rhodoluna sp. | reverse complement strand
GAACTCGACCTACACGCCAACCGTGACCCCGCCGCCACCGCCAGCTCCGGTTGCACCACCGGTAACGCCGACTCCAACGCCAACGCCCACGCCGACTCCAACACCAACTCCTACGCCGACCGCTGTGCCAAAGCCGGTGGCCAAGCCAGACATCAAGAACGGCACCATGAACAAGCCGATCACGCTCTCGCCAGTTGCTAACGACATCAAGGCCGGCGCCGAACTGATTCCTACCAGCATTGTTTTGTGCACCATCGACTGCAACACCACGGCAAACACGGTTGAAACCAAAGTTGGCGTCTGGGTAGTTGACGCAAACACCGGCAACGTGACTTTCACCCCGGTGAAGAACTGGTTCGGCCGTGCGTCACTCGGTTACTTCATCTTTGATGCCGCCGGCAACAAAGTTAGGTCAACGCTCACCGTCATCATCCCGAAGGCTCGCGGTGAAGGCGAGCTCGCATACACCGGTGTTAACGAACTCACCTTGCCACTTGCATCTCTGGCCGCGCTCTTGATTGTTATCGGACTATGGTTGCGCAGAAGAACTCGCTAAAGAAATCAAAGCCTCTTCTCATAGTTGCTAATGTACTCATCGCGCTTGGAATAATCGGCGCAGCTGTGCTTGCCTATCAAGTGTGGGGAACCAACGTGACTTCGGCCATTCTTGCCGACCAAGAGCGCACAGCCCTGAAGAAAGAATTCAGTCAGCCCAATAATTTGGTGCCTTCTCTCGTCGAGCCTGAAGCGTCTAAGTCGTTTGGGCTCGTGTCAATTCCGGCTCTGAAGCTTGAAGACTTTCCGCTTGTGCAGGGAATCGAAGAGCGAGATCTAGCCAAAGGTATTGGTCACTATCCCGGAACCGCTATGCCGGGTGGTCTCGGAAACTTTGCGATTGCGGGTCACCGCGCAGGAAACGGCGAACCATTTGCAGAATTCGAAAAGCTCAAAGCCGGAGACAAGGTTTTCGTTCAAACAGCAGATGCAACTTATGTCTATTTGCTCGAATACGACACCATGGTCAAACCTTCTGGCACCTGGGTGATTGACAAGAACCCAAAGAACATGCCCGTGGATAACACCCGCAAACTGATTACCCTGACCACCTGCGACCCAAAGTGGAACTCGACACATCGCTGGGTTTGGTGGGGCTCTCTGAGCGAGATCATTCCAAACTAGGTGCCGTTAGTCCTTCAATACACAGATTCTTAGGAACGCTTGACTGGACTAAGTTAGTCCACTTAGTCTTGTCACATGGCTAAACAAGTGAACATCCATGCGGCAAAGACCCACTTCTCTAAGTTGTGCGAAGAAGCCGAGGCAGGGGCCGAGATTGTCATCGCTCGGTCTGGCAAGCCAATCTTGAAGTTGGTGCGCGTTGAAGAAGAGCCCACACCGGCTCTAAAAGAGGATTTCGGGTTTGCCAAGGGCATGATCACCGACTACGACCCAGAAGAGTTCGATGCGCTCGATGAAGTCATTTGGGCAGGTTGGTACGAAGACGACATCGATTTCACCGGGATAGCCACAAAAGAATGACTGTCTTGCTAGACACCCATGTCTTGATTTGGCTGAGTCAAGACCTCTCCTATCTAGGAAAGAAATCTCGATCTTTGCTCAAAAAAGCTCCGAAGGTATTCTTTTCACCGGTTTCGATTGCTGAGCTTGAGATCAAATCTGCTGTGCGCAAAATAAAATATGACTCGAATTTTGTACTGCGTTTGAAAACGGCTGGCCTCACCGAACTACCTTTCACAAGCGCTCATGCTGCCAACGTATCGAGATTTCCAACACTTACAAGACATGATCCTTCTGATCGAATGTTGCTTGCTCAGGCAGCTACAGAAAACATCACGCTTATGACTTCCGACCAGAAGCTGCTAGACCTCGAATTCAACTGGATTATTGACGCTCACGATTGAGCTACACGCGCCTAAACTTGAGTCAACCAGCCGAGATAGATTGAGGAGAACGCATGTCTGAGCGCCCTCAAGTAAAGCCAGCCACAGAAGGTTGGAAGCAAAAACTAGGTGCCGACGGCAAGCCGCTTCTGCAGTTTGCAGACGTAAAGAAGAGCCTGCCGGCAACTCACTGGGCTGACATGAGCGTCGACGAACGCGTTGAAGCGGTTAAGGCACTAGGTCTGCCGGCCTTTAGGGCAAAGCAAATCTCGACCCACTACTTCACCCACTACACGAGCGACCCGGCCGACATGACCGACCTGCCTGCTGCCGGCCGCGAAGAACTTGTCACCAAGTTGCTGCCACCGCTGCTCACCGAACTTCGCCGTCTGCAAACCGATAAGGGCGACACAATCAAGTTTCTCTGGAAGCTGCACGACGGTGCCCTGGTCGAGTCGGTGTTGATGCGCTATCCGGGCAGAATCACCCTGTGCGTTTCGTCGCAAGCCGGTTGTGGCATGAACTGCCCATTCTGTGCAACCGGTCAGGCCGGGCTAACTCGCAACATGAGTGCCGCCGAAATCGTCGATCAAATTGTGGCAGCCAACCGAGCAATCTCACGCGGTGAACTGCTGGGCAGCAAGCGCAAACCAGGCGAAGATCCCGAGCGCGTTACCAACGTGGTGTTCATGGGCATGGGTGAACCGCTGGCAAATTACAACCGCCTGATGTCTGCCGTTCGCACAATGGTCGCCGAGCAACCAAACGGGCTAGGCATGTCGGCAAGACAAATCACAGTTTCAACCGTCGGTCTTGTGCCGGCAATCTTGAGGCTCGCCGAAGAAAACCTGATGGTGACCTTCGCGCTTTCGCTGCACGCCCCCGATGACGAGTTGCGCGATGAGCTCATCCCAGTGAATTCAAAGTGGAAAGTCGACGAAGCGCTCGACGCTGCACGCGCATACTTTGACGCAACCGGCCGACGCGTTTCGATTGAGTATGCGCTCATAAAAGACATGAACGATCACGCGTGGCGCGCAGACCTGCTCGCTGAGAAACTCAATGCGCGTGGCAAGGGGTGGGTGCACGTGAATCCGATTCCGCTGAACCCAACGCCCGGTTCAATCTGGACTGCATCGACTCGCGAGGTTACCGACGAGTTTGTGCGCAGACTCGAAAAAGCTGGAGTGCCAACGACACTTCGCGACACTCGTGGCAAAGAAATCGACGGAGCCTGCGGTCAGTTAGCCGCTGCCGACAACTAAAGCTTGTAGACGAGTTTGGTGATCAGCTTGCGAAGTGCGAGCAGCACGAATCCAAGCGAAATCATCAACACGGTAATTCCACCGATGTAGGTAAACATTCCGTTCAGGCCACCCTCGTCGTTTGGGTTCAAGAACCAGTAGGCCCACCAACCGTCGACGATTCCGCGGGTGATTGAAAACGCCAACCAGGCAAGTGGATACACCGCGACCCAAAGCGCTGCACGCAGACGCAACTTGGTGTAGCCGGCAAAAATCAGCCAGTCGAGCAAAATAATCACGGCGGCCCACACATGGATAATCTCGTTTGGAATCACCGGCCACTCGTAACCTGCATCGCGCACATCGCCGGGGGTGCCTCGAAGCAGAGCGTTGTAAACCAGCGCGATAACCAATATGTAAGTTGTGGTCGAAACTCGAGCGATGGTTACCCACTTCTTCTCGGGGGTGCCGTTCCAGGCGAGCCATCCGGTGTATGCCAGCATCGCAGCGGCGATTAGCGTGCCTTGAATGCTGAAGTAAGAGAAGTACTCGGCTGGCCTAAACAGGTTGTTCGCTACGCGATCGGTCACCTGCCAAACCACTGCTGAGAAGACGGTGAAGGCTGCTAGCCATCTGAACACTGCGACGCTGCGTGTAGGTTTCATGGGGTAAATCTAGTGCTTTG
>CAZSRJ010000100.1:0-3894 GCA_964609235.1 uncultured Rhodoluna sp. | reverse complement strand
GAAACTCGCCGGTCGAGGTGAGTGTGTTGCTGATCGCGCCGCCGAATTGATTGTCGAGGCTCAGAACCCAGTCAATCTGGCTGATGCCACTGAGCAGCGCGGGTGCCTGCTCAATGAAGTTGGCCGACTGTCTTACCAGGTTGGGTGCAACAGCCCAAATCAGGCTGCCAATAACCCCAAAGAACACGATTACAACGCCGAGAATCGCTAACGGACGCTTGAGCCCGCGCTTCTCGAAGAAGCTAACAACCGGGTCTAGGCCGAGTGCGATGAAGATTGCCGCGAAAACATAGGTGATGATGCTGGCTATGGTCGCAACCATGTTGCCGATGACCAGAGCGGTTAGAACACCGAGGCCGCCGAGCAGGCCAATCTGAAAGGCGTTGCTGATTTTCATCTGGTTCTGCATGGCTACCTTCTCTGCTATCTGATGTTCAGATTACTTTGAAGTCTTTCGAAAACCGACTTAAGGTTCTCGACATATTGTGAAACGGCTTCGCGCTCAACCTCTAGTCGACGCAACTTCGCCTCTGCCTCACGCAATTCATTCGACGCGCTTGAATGAGCCTCGGCAACAATTGTGCGGGCCTCAGCTTCGGCAGCCGCAATCATCGCGTCAATCTTGAGACGGGTTTCGTCTGTCGACTTCTTGTTGATCGAGCGGGCAGCAGCCTCGAGAGTTTCAGCTTCGAGCCTGGCTGCGTTTGCACGTGTGATGGCGAGGGTCAGCTGACCATTTGCGTCATCGAGGTAGCGCTGTGTAGCCGCAACCGCCTCTTGGTGTTTGCGCAGGTAAGTTTGTTCGGCTGCGGCTCGACGAGCGGTTAGTTCGAGTTCAAGATCAATGCGAGCCTGCTCGGTAATGATGGAAAGTGCGCGGTTGTAGTCAATTTGCGAGTTGATTTCGCGAGCGGCGAGAAGTTTCTTTTCGGCGAGGTCGCGATCTACCTTGGCGCGCAGGGCTTCGGTTTCGCGTTTCGCAGTCGCGCGCAACTTGGCCACCTCGGTTGCGATAGAGCCACGGATGGCGCCGGCCTCGCGAATTCCTTCATCGACAATTTCAGCCGCTTTTGATTTAGCGTCTGCGATTGCCTGTTCGTATTCAACATTTGCGGCGTTGATTAGTCTGTCTGCTCGGCGCTGAGCCTCTGCCACGAGAGCGTCGTAATAACCCTTTGCCTCGTTGCGCTGGGTCTCGAGTTCTTCGTGCAAGTTTTTACGGGTAATGCTGGCTTCGGTTTCGGCTTCTAGCACTAAGCGCTTCGCCTGCTCTTCAGAGGTTGAAAGAATCAACGCCGCTTTGGCCCCAACACCGGCGTAGCTCGGCTCTCCGACTTCAGCTAGCTGGCTCTCGGCAGCAATCAGACGGTTTGAGGTTTCGCGAAGCTCGCTTGCCAACTGGGCATTCTGGGCACTGAGTTGAAGCAATTCGCGGCGCAGGTCGATCAGGGCGTCATCGACCGATTCACGGTCGTAGCCCCTCATAACTAGGGGAAATTCGGTCTCTTCGGCGCTCAATTCAGTGCTCCTCGCCACTTCGGTAGACTTATCCACAGGCGTTTCGCCTCTGCCAAGTTTAGTCGGATTGGATTTTGCATGCGCTTTGTCTTTGCTGCCGTGCTGTTCGCCATTTCGACCGTTCTGATACTTGGTGGCCTGGCTCAGAGAACCATTTTTGCCCCGCCCAGCCAATACAGCCTCTCTGTAACGCCCGAGTCAGCTGCTCCCTACGCGGTGATTCCGCAGAGCGTTTTGGCCCTGCACCCTGGCACCATCAAAGTCACGGTCGAAGATGCTCCGCAGGCATTCATTGCAACCGGTCGTGAGAGCGACATCGAGGCCTTTGTTGGCGAATCGAAGCACGTTGGTCTAATTGCCCAGGCTTCTACCAAAGATGCCGTGGCCAAAGAGTTCAATGGCAACGAACCTTCAATTGACCCGAGCAACTCAGATCTCTGGCGTTCGCAAATTGAGGCTCAACTAACCGCAACCCTGAAGGTGTCGGCAGAAGACGAGGGTGCCGTTCTTGTTGCTAGCAACGGGCTTGCGCCAATTCCGCAGAAAATCAACATTGTCTGGACTCCGACTTTTGATCTCACCCCATCGGGAATCATGATTTGGGTTGGAGTCGGTCTTCTGGTTGTGGCGGTGGCGCTAACACTCATGACCTTCAGAACCATGCGCATTAATCGCGGACCACGCAGAAGAACGCCAAAGGCACCTAAGCCACCGCGTTATCGCTATCGCAGTGTTTTCAAGAGCCCGCAGCGCGGACGTCGAGCAGCTCGAGGGTTTATTGCAATTACCTCAACCGGACTAACTCTCGCCTTGCTCTCTGGTTGCGCAACCAATCCAACGCCATCGCCATCGCCGACCGCCGAAGATCAAACCGAGCCAGTTTCGCTTCAGTCGCAGCAGGTGCAACGCATCCTTGATGAGGTCTCGATTGTCGCTCGCGAAGCCGACGCATCAAACGATCGAAGAATCTTGGTTGAGCGTTTCGATGGCGCAGCTCTTGCTATTCGCACAACCAATTACCAACTTCGCACCAGAAACGCCAGAATCGCCAGCCTGCAGGCAATTGCCGCGAGACCCGTGAAGTTCAACTTGCCTGCAGCTACATCTAGTTGGCCTCGAGTTGCCATGGCCGTCACCGATGAGCCAGGCGACACGGCCCTGCCGCAGATGATTGTGATGCAGCAGGATAGCCCGCGCGTGAACTACAAGGTTTGGTTCACGATTCGACTCATGCCGGGCGCAGAGATTCCAGCGGTGCCATCGAGTGAAATTGGCGCGATTCCGGTGGACGCGGGTTCGCTGTTCTTGAAGCTCGCACCAAACAAACTGCCGATTGCCTTCGGCGATGTTCTGAACCTCGGGCAGGCCAGCCTCAGCGCCCAACTCTTCGATCTCGATAACGAGTTCTACCGACAGGTGTCTCAGGCTCAAAAAGAGCAGGCAACCAGCCTCAACAACGCGAACATTACCTACGCCCACCTGCTCGGCGACCCAAACGTGATTTCGATGGCAACCTCTAACGGAGGTGCCCTGGTGGCCGTTTATCAGCTAGATCGCTACACGATTCGGCCAAAGCGGGCGAACTCGGCGGTTGCCGTTGGCCCTCAGGAACGCCTCTTGCTCGGCGCTACCGGGTCAACCAGAGGAGTTCGTTCGGTCTACGGCGACATGTTGCTGTTCTATGTTCCGCCAGCCGCAGACAGCGCCAAGATAGTTCTTCTCGGGGCGACCCAGGGTCTGATTAGCGTGGCGAGCCTCTAATGGCAGATCAACCAAACGCAAATCTTCGCGGGGCTTACGACCTGTCTTCGCTTCGTCAGCAGGCAAGCACTTCGTCTTTAGATGCGGCAAGCACACCAGGCTCGGCGACTGTCGCTGTTGCCGCTTTGATTTCGCTTATGACCGAAGTCAACCTTCGTCACTTTCTAGAGCTCTCAAGCAAAGTTGTTGTTCTAGTCGACTTCTTCTCGACCGAGGTTGAAGAGAGCGTTGCACTAAGCAAGAAACTAGAAACAATTGTTGCCAGCTTGGATGGCAAGGTTTTGCTCAGCCGGGTAAATGTTGTTGATCAACCGCGCGTGGTCGAAGCGTTTGCGGTTACTCAGCCGGCAACGCTGCTGGCGATGATGGCTGGGCAGCCGGTGCCGCTTTTCTCTGGCGATATCGATCAAGAAAAGATTGAAGAAGTCATTTCAAAGTTGCTGCTAGTTGCTGCTAAAAATGGAATCACATCGACGGCGGTTATTGACACCAACCTTGAACCGGCACCAACCACAGCGCAACTGCCACCAAAGCACAAAGCGGCCGTGGAGCTTTTGAATTCTGGTGCATACGCCGATGCAAAAGCTGCATACCAACAGATTCTCAACGAGACCC
>CAZSRJ010000099.1:0-3895 GCA_964609235.1 uncultured Rhodoluna sp. | reverse complement strand
ATCGGTTTGACAAACTCCAAACTCATAGCCACCGGGGGCATCACCTTGGGTGGATCAACTTCTGCTGCTGGCACCGCGCAGCTAATTCGCTTAGTTGGTACGAATGATTTAGACGCAGGCTCTTCTGGCACCGTGAATCTGCTGCTGCAAGGTGCAAGCGGTTCGATGAAACTCGAGAACACCCTCAACGTAACTGGCAACTTGACTATCAACGCGGCCCAAACAACCTCAAACATAAGCGGTGCGATAAATGCCACAGGCAACATAACTGCCACTGATTCAAATGCAATTACCACAACAGCTCAAATTTCTGCTGGTGGAAATATTGCACTAACTGCCGACGCGGGCGTCCTTTCCGTAGACGGCAATCTAACGTCTACCGGTGCCACAAGAAGCATTACTCTCCGGGCCACCGCCGACGTCATCGCGAGCAATAACATCACAACTAGCGGTGGTGCAATTACCCTTGGGTCTGACTCTGATAACGCCAATGACGGCGGCATCAGAGTAGACGGCGCTTTGTCTTCTTCGGGCGGAAACATCACACTCTCTGGCGGAACTTCGCTGGCGACCGGATTTGCTAAGGGTACTGCAAACACAGCACGTGTGACTGTGTCTGCTCCTAACACTCTCTACGGTTACGTTGGCGTGCTAATTTATGGCTCGCTCAACTCAGGTGCCGGAAACATCTTGATTCGAGGCCAGGATTCCTCAACTATCTATGCAACCAACGGGACTAACTGGGCTGATTACGGCACAGGTGTTGAGATGATCAGAGGATCTTCAATCACTGCAACCACCGGATCGGTAACCATTTTTGGTAACGTGGCGTCAAACCAAACTGACACAACCGTCTGGCACTGCGGCACTCTTCTTGGCAACCTTGGTTCAGGCTCTGCAATTTCAATCACCACCACTACCGGCAACATCAGCATCACTGGTGACACCTCGAACAACAACCTAAGCACGTTCCGCTACGGCCTTGGGCTTTATGGAACCTCGGTCACTTCGACATCAGGAAACATTGCACTTACTGCAAATACCGGATCACTAGCGGCTGAAGACTTTGTTGCCGGTTCATCCGCCTCAACTATCGGTGGAGGAAGCGGAACGGTTACTGTCAATGGATCGATCACAAACCCAACCACTAGAAATTCACTCGGATCAGCAACGTTCAGTTCGAGTAGCTCAGTAACAATCAATCTGTTTAACCCAACTTTCACGGCCACAGTCTTCAGCGGGGCGGCTGACTTCGTGATTCAGTCACCGGCCGGGGCTGATTCGTTCGCTTCAGCGGTTGACTTCACGAACTTGAGCCCGGCAGCGCCACCGAACAACGTTGGCTCACTCACCCTGGGTCGTGCCACAAATAACGTGAACATGACATTAGGCACCGCCTGGAACCTCTGGGGTCCGCTGACCGTTCACGGCGCTTCGATTAGTGCAAACCAAAACATCACAGTAAACAAACCGGCCGCAGACATGCTGTTTAAGGCCAAGGCGAATGTCTCCACAGCGGCAAGCCGAACTTTAACCACCACCGGCGGCGACCTAATTCTTTGGGCTAATGCAGACAAGGTGAGTGGAGTCGCAGGAAACGGCGGGCGGGTTTACCTGGCAAGCAACACTTCGTTGAACAGTCAAGGCGGCGGCATTTACCTGGGTGGTGGCCTAGACGATGGCGGAGCCGACTCGGGAATTCCAGCCATGAACGGCTGGTCTTCAATGGCTGCAGGCGATGGCTTGCCAGACGGCTTCGCAAACGGAAACAATGCGGCTAGTCAAAACCCTGGCGTGTGGCTCGATTCGGGCTATTCGTTGAGTTCGAACGGTGGCGACATCTACATCGCCGGTCAAGACTCGACAACAAACGCAAACAGCGGTACCAGTGCCAACGTCATATTCCACTCCGGCACAATCGACAGTGGCACAGGGCGCATCGGTGTCTGGGGTAAGTCATCGGCGCAGTCACTTGGTGTGTGGAGTTATGGAATTTATCTGCACGGAGTAACTGCCGACAACGTAAACGCAAGATCGATTTGGCACTCGGCAAACCGAAGCGCACGCGCAATCACCATTTACGGAGACTCGAGCGCGAACACCAGTCTCTATGCCCACGGAGTTACCGCTTCAAACTGGGCAGCTCTAAGTTCGCAGTGGGGGTATAACTCTTTCCACCTTCTTGCTTCAGGGCTAGAGGATGTGAACGATCTGGCGAACACCCCTGGTGGTGGCATAAGCATCACCGGCATCGGTTCAACTGCTACGAATTCGCAGGGAAACGGCATTATTTGGCAGTGGGCAGATGCCATTGCCAAAGATGGCCCAATTTCGATGAACGGTTTCTCAAACGATTCAAATGGCTCTTACCAGTCAGCCGGAATCTACTTCGGTGTTCAGAACGCTTCGTCAAACACGCGTCTCGGTGCCATGAGCACCCTGGCTGCTACTTCGGCGAAGACCTATACGACAGCAAACAATGGCACGGTTGATTTCACAACCAGCTCTAGTGACATCACGCTCACTGCGACGAAGTTTGTCTTTTTTGAGTTCACTAGCGAAGTCACGAATTCAGGTTATCGATTTAACACTTCGGGCGATATCACAATTCAGTCTTGGGGAAACAGTTTCACTTCAGACCAGAACTCAACGCACTGGAACTTTAACAGAATCTCAATTTTGGGCAATCCAAGAAACGTCACAATTGGAAAACCGACAGATACCACGTGGTACTTCTGGAGCCACGGAATTTCAGCTACTGGCTCAATCAAGTTCTACGGTGACAAGGTTTGGTTCTACAACAGTCCGCGCGATGGTGCTTCGAAGGTTTCTTTCACAACAACCCTTGGTGTCTCAAGCACAGCAACTCGCAACATTGGCTTCATGGCGAAAATGCGCGACCGAATCTGGTTTGCGACAAATGTTTCTGTTAACACAGGCGGCTCTGATATCTCAATGTGGAGCGACTCCGACAACGATTCTGTTGGCGCTCAGTACTACGAAGCCGCAAACATTTTCGAATCAAATGGTGGCAACATAACCTTCGGTGGTGGCCTTGACGACGGTGGCGCGTCGAACCCAGATCTAGCTGGCCGAGTTGCGGGTGACGATCACCCAGACGGATACGCAGCGGGCGTTAATGGCTGGGGTCAAAACGCAGGAATCGACCTGCTGGCCAGCTATCAGGTGCTTTCGGCCGGCGGAAATATTTCATTCGCAGGACGTGGAAGCACGGTTACCGGCGACGATGACTACGGTGTTAGCTTCCGAGGCGGAATGGTCTTTAGCGGCACAGGTGAAATTGATGTCTACGCGAAAGCGCCAAATGCTGTTTGCAACGCTAATTGGCACCGCGGAATCGTCACCTCATGGGCCGGCGATGGCGGCGTTTCGACCTACATCATTTCGAACTCGACATCTGCAACGGCCATCAACATGTACAGCGACATGTCGGCTTGTGTCTCTGGTGCCTACTCAAACGCAATTCAGAGTTTCCACAGCGCAGGCACTTACGTTGTAACGCCAAACGGTGGGGGAATTAAACTCACCGGAATCCAGGGCAATGCAACTTTCGCTTCTGGCAGTTGGGATCCGGGTTACAACTATCAAGAGAGCAGTATTCTCGAGCTCAACTACTTCAACATCATTTCAAATTCTGGACCGATTGAGTTGCGTGCGAGTTGGGCGACCGCCGCTCGCGGCAACCACCCGATTCGATTTAACACACGCAATGGTGGCGCAAACCAAACCAACTATGTTGGCTCGCTCGTCTCGGCAAGATCGACTGGTTTCAGCTCATACCCAACAATTGCCGTTGCGGCGAGTTCGTCTGACGTCTCCTTCGCAGGTGACTCGGTTGTGCTCTGGGGTGTAACCGCAAATAACAGTGGCAACC
>CAZSRJ010000098.1:0-3927 GCA_964609235.1 uncultured Rhodoluna sp. | reverse complement strand
GAATTCGAAGGTGTTGGAGTTGGCGACGCGGTTGCCGCTGCCGCGAGCGTTGCAATCACAAAACCGTTCGTGACTTTGATGGGCACAGTGCGCATTGATTTTGTGGTTGGCCCGCTGATGCGCCGGCCGGTGCTGGCATTGAAAACGCTTTTGTCTTTAGGGCATGTGACTCTCGCAGATCGAACGTGAGACGCCAACAAGTTTGTTGAATCGTGCGGGCAGCTCGCAAGCAATCCCGAGTATCTTGATGCGCTTGATCGAAACACAAGGATGCGACTGCCAGCGATGGTGAAGAGTTTGGCAGCGCCCACCTTGATGTCGGCTGCCTTGCCCAAGCTGATTTCTCGAGCCTGCGCGGGTTGCCCAGTGAGCAAAAGAGTCGCAAGGGCTAGTGACCCACCGATTAGTTCACGCCTCTTCATGCGCCTCTTCCTGACTCAATGACCGAGTTGACACCCTTAGACGAGCATAAGTGACCGTGCATTACAGCGTGATCTTGAGCTCGCCGACAACCAGATCGCCACCGAGTGCTTTGACCGCGAGCGCGGTTTTGAGCTCGGCATAGGTGGCATCGGTGATCAGGTGATTGCGGTGCAGCAAACCGAGTGCCACGAGCGGCGCAGCGCGAAGTGAGCCGTCGGCGATCTTTACGGCAACACCGTGACCCGACCTGAGGCCAATCACGAAGACTCCTTCGGCACCAATCTTGGCGACCATTCCGTGTTGCATGACGATGGCATCCATGGAGTTGGTGTCTCCTACTGCCCACGGATTCGCCAGCATGGCGTCTACAACGTCGGTGTCTGTCGCGGTGAACTTGCCAATAGCTCGCGCGAGTCCTTCTGCTGTTGTGGCGTGAAGCGGCGCACCGCAACCGTCGATGCTTGAGTGCAGAATCTTCTCGCCCGAATACTCTTCGATTACCTCTTCAACAATTTGCTGCAGCGGATGTTCGGCTGCCAGGTAGGTTTTGGTGTCGAACCCGGCTGCAACGCAGGCCGCCAAAAACGCTGCGTGTTTGCCCGAGCAATTGAAGGCCAGCCGACTCTCGATCTGCCCCTTCGCCTGAACCTCTGCCCTGGCAGTTGGGTTACCCGGCCACGCGAGCGGGCATTGCAAATCGATTTCACTTAGACCCGCTGCACTCAGAATCTCTCGAACCAACGCGATGTGGGCTTCGGTTCCCTGGTGACTAGCGACTGATACTGCAAGTTGCGCGCCTTCGAGTCTTAGCCCGGCGCGACGCATGGCCACAACCTGCATTGGCTTTAGAGCACTTCGCGCATATATCAAACGCTTCGCCGAGCCGAGGTGATCGATTAGTTTGCCCTCCGGGTCAACCAACGCCGCAATGCCTCGGTGGCGCGACTCAACAATTCCCCCGCGTTCGAGCAAGGCAACCTCAACAAAGTCGAGTGGTTTTGGCAGCAATGCCTGCACGGTATCTGAAATCTGAGCCATTGCAAAAGTCTCGCACGACAAACACGATTTAGGCTTTGGCTATGGATTCCTATTGGCTCTTCGCAACCATCTGGTTCGTGGCAGCCGCGACACCTGGCGCAGACACCATGCTTCTGCTCACCACTTCGCTTTCAACCGGATGGCGCTCGGCCGTTGCAATCTCAATCGGCATAACCGCCGCCAAAGTGGGGCTTCTGGTTCTTGCGTTCTTTGGCTTGACCGCTTTGCTAGACGCCTTGCCACAGGCATTCCTGGTGTTGAAAATCTTTGGCTGTCTGTTCTTGCTGTGGCGAGCTTTCAAACTCTGGAACAGCAAAGCGGCGACCGGCGTGGCGGCAAAGACAGGCTTCTGGGGCAACCTTTCGCTGGCCTTCTCGGTTGGCGTTACCAACCCCCAGGCGTTGCTTTTCTACATAGCCGTTGTTCCGCAGGTTGCCGCAACCACGAACCCCTGGATCTTGAGCCTGATAATCGCAGTTGGCTTTAGCGTTATCAGCGCGTTTTACATTGGGCTCGCAGCACCCATCCGTGCATGGATTTCACGTGGGCAGAATCAGGTTCTGGTCAATCGAGTAATAGCGCTAGTTTTTGTAGTTCTTGCAGCAGTCATTGCCATTCGCTAAATTCTCGTAATGCAGTTCGGTTTGTGGCATATTCTTTTCCAAGGAAATCGACTCAGGGGGAATTATGTCGAACCCATATCAGAACACGCCAAACAGTGGTCAAGGTTGCCTAAAAGCACTCGGTATCGGATGCGGCTCAATCGTTGCGCTCACAATGTTATCTAGCGCCATCTCAAGCACCGGCTCGATTGGTTCGATTATTGCTGTCGTTTTGATTATCGGTGTTTCGGTTTTCTTCAGCATCAGGCAGAGCCGCAAGAACGCAGCAAAGAGTTCTGAAGAGTTTTTGCCCTCTGCCTCTCAGCCAAAAACATACAAACCAAACAAGTCGCAATCTTTGGCGGCAGACATTGTTCAAAACCAGAAGGCCAAAGAAGGCTCAGAGTCAACAGGTCTCAAGTTGGCAAACCCGCTTTGCGAGCACACTTTCACGCGCGAACAGCTTTATGCGAACAGTCACCTAACTTGCGAATGTGGAAACACATTTTTGGTCAAAGACCTTTTTGAATTCGAACGACTCACTCTTCTTTTAGCCTCAACTAAGGCAGACATTGCAAATTTGAAGGTTTCGATGAGGGCAAACTCTTCGAGCTCAACAGAAAAGCTTTCGTCAACAGTTCTTGAAGCCGCATCTGCAAGCGCATCAACAACTCGAAGTAAACCAAAGATTGAAAAACCTGCCCGGCCCAAAGTTAATTTGTCGTTGCAGCAGTGGTTAATTATTGGCGCAAGCGTGCTAGTTGTAGTAGCAGGTTCGGTATTCGTGAGCACAAACGTGAATCGACTTGATCAATGGGTATTTCAACTCATAACCGTTGGTGTCGCAGTTGCAACCGGTATTGGAGCTTTCAAAGCTGGCAGCATTTCAGTTCTGCTCGCTAACTTCTTGGCAGCCTTCTCGGCGTCTATGCAGCTAGCAACAATGTCTATAATTGGCGACCAGATCAGCACAGATTTTGAATGGAACACAATGCCAGCGTGGTGGTGGTGTGTTTCACTCAGTGTGGTTTCGGCACTATCGACGGTTCTTGCTAAGTTCAGTAAGAACTTTGGCTTCAAGGGTATTGCAATTCTGGGTTCGGCAGCAGCCTCGCTGGTGTTTCTAATTGGCGTAATTGCTGACCAGATTGAACGCTCTTGGGCCCCGCTATCTTTCGGCCTGGCAGCCGCGCTTGGTGCGCTTGTGCTCGCCCAAAACCGCTTCTTGAGAGGCATCAAGCAGGTTGCAGTGGCCGACAAGTCTGCGCGCGCCTGGGCCAAAGACATCGCTGACCGCGAAGACGTGAGCCTGCGCATTCTTGGTTCGATTGTCGCTGCTCTTGTGCTACTTGGCGGCCTTGGGACGATGCTTAACTCCATTGCCGTAGACCTTTTCGGTGCAATAAGTTGGGCAGCGCTAATTTCGGTAGCCGCCATATGGGCGGCGCTTATCGTGTTGTCGCGCTTCTGGGTAGACCAGACTCAAAACCCCATTGTGAACGAAAAAAACATGCTTCATGTTTCGCGCGGTGTGGTGGTCACATCGATTTCATTGGCAGCGGCTTTTGCAGCCTGCGAAATCGTTCAGGTTCAGACTGACAACTTAGCGGCTGCGACGGTCGCCGCAGCTTTGGCCATCGCCACACAGGGCGCATTGGTTTGGTTCGCTCCAAAAGCGAGATTGCTCGCGCCAAACCGAATTTCGATTGTCGTTGCACTTTGGTTAAGCCTTGCCGTCTGGGTGCTTTGGTCGCAGATAAATCTTTTGACGAGTCCAATAGCGTGGCTAACTGGCGCTTACGGCATAGCTTTTGCTGCATTGCTTTCGCTCTCCGATTTGCGCTACAACGTAAACAGATATGAC
>CAZSRJ010000097.1:0-3928 GCA_964609235.1 uncultured Rhodoluna sp. | reverse complement strand
AGTTCGTCGGCCGCTTCTTCGGCTTCGCCTGCGGGCGCACCATCTTCTTGAATCTCATCAGCCTCATCAGAGTCTTCTTCTGAGTCATCAGCGGTGCCGTTTTCTTCTGCTTCAAGCGCTGCTTGGGCCTCGAGCTCGGCCTGCAGGGCTTTGTAGTCGGCTAGTCGCTCAGACCATGGAACCCAGTTGGGCGCAATCAAAGAGTCTTCACCCGGCATAAGGTTTACTTCGCTCACCGTGGTGTCTTCGTCGTTTGCAAAAAGCGAAACCGACCAGTTCCAGCCAACGTAGCCCTTCATCTTGGCCGCGAACAAAAACGTATAGACGTTCTCTTCTTCTTCGATTTGGGTCAGAAAGTCGCCGACGCCGTTTTTTGGTGCGGCCTCGACCGCGGCCAAACGGGCACGGTCGCGAAGCTGAGTTTCGTTTAGCTTAGGCATCCAGTTCGTCTGCCAATTTGCGAAGCAAGGTTGCAATCTTTGCGCCCTGCGCTGGCTCTGGGTGCTTGCCTCGCTTCAAACCGCCGCCGATGCTGTCGAGCAGACGAATTAGGTCTTCAACGATGATCGACATCTCGTCTGCAGGCTTGCGTGAGCGCTGAGCCAGACTGATTGGTGCCTCAAGAATGCGCAGTGACATGGCTTGCGCCCCACGCTTGCCATCGACAATGCTGAAATCTACTCGGGTGCCAGGTCGAACAGAGGTTACGCCGGCAGGCAGCGCTGACACGTGCAAGAAAACCTCAGATCCCTCGTCAGATGCGATGAATCCGAAGCCCTTGTCTTCGTCGTAAAACTTAACTTTGCCGGTTGGCATTTGAACCTCTTTCAATAAGACCTTGCCATTTTAGCCTTCGAACCGCCCCGAGACTAGGGCGCATATGCGCGGGTAGGCTTGAAGGATGGCAAATTCAGAAAAGAACGAGAACAGGGCTGAATCTGTTCTAGCGGTAATGGCAGCCTCGGTCGTTGCCGTATCTATTCTCGCGATGATTGTGGCTCTGCTTACCCGGTTGTTCGGTGGGCAGCCGTGGGCGATTCTCACCCAACTGCCCCTTGTTGGTCTGCCCTTCGCGTTCGTGCTCATAATCGCTTTGCTAATTGCAAGCATGCGCAGACGCTCACGCAAAAATCCACGCGGTTAGCCGGATGGGCTTGTGAGCGATCAACTGCGAATAGCTAGCGCCCTTCGAAGGCTAGACGACGCTTCGCTCGAGCGCGTGATTCAACTGAGAATGCTGAACTCATCGCACCTGCGAGACTTCTTCGACATGGCAGACGCGCTAGCAAATGCAAAATCTCTCGCCCCCGCGCTCAGTTCGCTTACCGTGCGCCAATTTGAACAACTAGAAAACTTGAGTCAAAACAAGAAGTCAGAATTTGGCGACTTCATTTTCGACTTGATGCTCGCCGAGCGCACAGATCAGGGGCCAAAGATCTTCTCAAGCACCGTCGATGCCATGGCAACTATCGGTGCACATAGAAAAATACCGAACCTCGCTTCGGTGTCAAACGATGAGCGACGCGATCTTTCGGCGGCCGACATCGACCGCGATGCGAGTTTGGCAATCTTCGACGTTATTCAAGCTCTAACCGAACTGATTTTTGAACTCGAGCAGAGATACATTCGCGAAGTTGGCAAGCGCGGCGTCGGCCTGCCCGATGTCAAGCGACTCGCAGCTCACCTGAGCAAGTCAAATGAATATGCGAAACAGGTTTTCGAGCTCGCTCAGTTCGTCAATCTCGCAGAAGTCGAGGGGTCGCGCTGGCAGCTCGGCCAACGAGCCGAGAACTGGATTTCTTGGAGCGACCGCGAGCGCTGGAGTCACCTGGCCGAGAGTTGGCTTTCGCTCTTGGGCGACGAGGCGGCACGCGAACTGCTGGCGATTTTGCCAGCCGAGAGTTTCGATCGGCGACTTGCAGAGGTCTACCCCTTTGCAGATTCGACCGCCACAAACCGCATCAAAAAAGTTGCCGAGATCGCCAACCTGATTGGGCTGATTGCCAACTCGCAGGCAACCAGTTGGCTAGGGCTATTGTCTTCGTCGCTGCAGACCGCCAGCGAGAGAGCCATCGCCGGGCTTCCATCGGCGGCCGAGCGCCTAATCATTCAGGCAGACCTAACCCTAATTGCGCCAAGCCCGCTGCCAACCGAACTCGAAATCAGCCTTCGCCGATTCGCCGACACAGAGCAGATCGGCATGGCCAGCAGCTACCGGCTCTCTGCCCTATCGGTTAGCCACGGGCTAGAAACCGGTCTGGCCATCGAAGAGATTCGCGCTTTGTTGCTGCGCCTATCAGGTAATCAGTTGCCGCAACCGGTTGACTACCTACTCAAAGAAGCCGAGTCGAGGTTCGCCAGACTCAAGGTCTTCGCAACGAAGTCTGGGGCTCACAGCCAAATAGTTTCGACAGACAAAATTCTGCTTGCCGAGATTCACAACGACCAGCGTTTGAAACCGTTCGCCCTGCACTTCGACGAAGCCGGCAGTTTGCATTCTCGATTCGAGGCCGAGTTGGTTTATTTTGCTTTGCGCGAAGCGAACTTTGTTGCGGTGCGAGTTGATGAACAGGGGCAAGTTTTGTCTCCGCAGAAACTGTCATCGAACAACAAGGTCTCAGAACAGCGAAAGAGCGTTTTCGAAGACATCGCACGCATGCGCCAAGCCGACACTCAGGGCACAAGCAACCCCGATGACGACGACTTGCTGCGACAGATTCAACTCGCGATTAAGTACAAAGCCAAGATGGTGATTGTTCTGAAAACAGCGAACGGCGAGCAGGTGGAATACCTGGTCGAACCGGTTGGGGTTGCAAATGGCAGACTGCGTGCAAAAGACCGCAAAGCCGATCTCGAACGAACCTTGCCGCTGAGCTCGGTTGTGAGCATCTCGATTCAATAGGCTATAAGGATGACCAGCGGACCACTTATCGTTCAGAGCGACAAAACCGCCCTGCTCGAAGTTGACCATGAGCTAGCCGGTGAGGCTCGTCACGAGCTTGCGGTGTTTGCAGAACTCGAGCGTGCGCCCGAGCACATTCACACCTACCGCATCACAAAGCTCGGGCTTTGGAACGCTAGGGCCGCCGGCCACGACAGCGATTTTGTGCTCGGAGTGCTCGATCGCTACGCCAAGTTTGCGGTGCCCACCTCGGTTCGCACCGACATAACCGAAACCATGAACCGCTACGGTCGCCTAACCATTCAGCGCGATTCTGCCGGCGAACTCGAGCTCGTTAGCCAAGAGCCAGCGATTCTGGCCGAAGCCACCAAACACCGCAAAATCGCTGAACTGCTCGACGGTCGCATCAGCCAGACTGCCTTCAAGATTCAGCCGTGGGCCAGAGGTCAGGTGAAGCAAGAGCTTCTCAAACTCGGCTGGCCAGCCGAAGATTTCGCCGGTTACACCCCTGGCACACCTCACGAAATAGCGCTAACCGATGGCACCTGGCACATCCGTGATTATCAAACTCAGGCGGTAGACAAGTTCTGGCTTGGCGGGTCTGGCGTAGTGGTTTTGCCTTGTGGCGCCGGCAAGACAATCGTGGGTGCAGCGGCGATGGCAGTTGCGAAAACGAACACCCTGATTTTGGTTACCAACACCGTGAGCGCGCGACAGTGGAAAGCCGAACTGCTAAAGCGCACAACTTTGACCGAAGAAGAAATTGGCGAATACAGCGGCTCGGTCAAAGAGATTAAGCCGATCACGATTGCTACATATCAAATTCTCACCACCAAACGAAAGAGCGAATACGCGCACCTATCTTTGCTAAATGCAAACGACTGGGGTCTGATTGTTTACGACGAAGTGCATCTCTTGCCAGCACCAATTTTCAAGATGACTGCCGATTTGCAGGCACGACGACGACTCGGCCTAACCGCAACTCTGGTGCGCGAAGATGGCAAAGAGGGCGACGTTTTCTCACTC
>CAZSRJ010000096.1:0-3955 GCA_964609235.1 uncultured Rhodoluna sp. | reverse complement strand
GCTTTTCTGCTCCCGATAGCAGAGCCTCGAGCGCGTCGAGCTGCTCTTTTGTGCGAGCAAACTGCGGGTAGAACTTAATCAGTTGCAACTGGATGTCGCTTCCGGCCGCAGCTTTACGCGCAATCGAAAGCAATCCGTCGCCAATCTCTGCGAGCACCTCTTCTCGGTGCGACTCGGCAACATACATGTGTCCGGTGGTAACCAGCTGACGAAGCAAGGTAAGAATTGTCGTCGACTCAGTTTCTGTTGCGATGTTGTTCAATACCAACTTCACAAACTCGCGAGGGCTGGTTTCGGCATCGCGAGTCGCATCCCAGGCGGCACCCCAAACGATCGTGCGAGCCAGTGAGTCGTCAAACTTGCTGAGGTGGTCGACGGCCGTTTTTAGCGAACGCTCGTCGAGACGAATCTTTGCGTAGGCAAGGTCTTCGTCGTTCAACAGAATTAGGTCTGGCTGAGTTAGGCCAACTAGGGCGGCTACCTCAGTGCGATCGCCGTCAACATCTAGCTCGAGTCTGTGCACGCGAACCAGCGAGCCACCTTCGAGGTTGTAGAAACCAATCACCATGCGGTGCGGGCGAATGGTTGGGTGCTCGGCGATAGCGGTCTGCAAAACCGCGAAGCTGGTTATCACACCCGCCGCGTCGGTCTCGAAGTCGGGGCGAAGCGTGTTCACGCCGGCTGTTTCAAGCCAGTTCTTCGACCAGCTCTGCAGGTCACGGCCAGACTGCGCCTCGAGCTCGCGAAGCAGGTCGACCAATTCGGTGTTCTGGTATGCGTGCTTCTTGAAGTAAGCGCTAACACCAGCCATGAACTTGTCTTGGCCAACCCAGGCCACCAACTGCTTTAGAACAGATGCTCCCTTGGCGTAGGTGATTCCGTCGAAGTTCACCTGAACGTCTTCGAGGTCATTTATCTCGGCAACAATGGGGTGAGTTGAAGGCAACTGGTCTTGGCGGTAGGCCCATGACTTCTCTAGCGCCGCGAAGGTAGTCCAGGCGCCGTGCCACTCGGTTGCCTCTGCTGTCGCAAGGGTCGAGGCGTATTCGGCAAACGACTCGTTTAACCAGAGGTCGTTCCACCACTTCATGGTGACCAGGTCGCCGAACCACATGTGCGCGAGCTCGTGCAAGATCGTCACAACGCGACGCTCTTTGGTTGCGTCTGAAACCTTTGACCTAAAGACATAAGACTCGGTGAAGGTAACTGCGCCAGCGTTCTCCATAGCGCCAGCGTTGAACTCTGGCACAAAAAGCTGGTCGTACTTCTCGAACGGATATGGAACATCGAATTGCTTTTCGAAGAACGTGAATCCTTCGCGAGTCTTGTCGAAGATGTAGTCGGCATCCATGAAGGGGGCAAGCGACGCGCGGCAGAAGACGCCAAGCGGAATCGTGCGGCCATCAGAAGATGTAAGTTGCGAGCGGGTCTCGACATATGGGCCCGCGATTAGCGCGGTGATGTAACTAGAGATTTTTGGAGTAGGCGCAAAGTGCCATTTCGCCTTGCCGCCGCCGAGAGAAACCGCAGCCGGGCTCGGCTGATTCGAGACGACCTTCCAGTTTTCTGGCGCTGTGACGATGAAGGTAAAGAGTGCTTTGAGATCAGGCTGTTCGAAAACTGCAAACATGCGCCTAGAGTCGGGCACCTCAAACTGCGTGTATAGGTAAACCTCGTTATCAACCGGATCAACGAATCTGTGCAGACCCTCACCGGTGTTCATGTAGAACGCATCGGCGTCTACTACAAGTTCGTTCTCACTCTGCAGGTTGGGCAATTCGATGCGAATGCCATCTGAGTGCTTGGCCACATCGAGTGACTCGCCATTTAGGGTGATGCTGCGAACCTTGGCCGTGATGGCGTCAATAAAAGTGCTGGCCCCAACCTCGTGGGCCGCAAACAGCACGGTGGTCTTCGAAGCAAAGGTCTCGTCGCCCTGCGTTAGGTCTAGTTCAACTTCATAACTGTGAACCTTGAGCAGTTTGGCGCGGTCTGACGCTTCGAGGCGAGTGAGGTTTTCTCCTGGCAATTTGACTCCTGTGTTGTTTGGCGATTTCGTCAATTAGCCTAGTCTTTATGAACTTGAAGCCATCCCCGCTCACCGAGGCCTCGGCCGTGCTGGCAATAGCGATTCTGGGCGTTTTGCTCACCTTCGCGTTTTCGAGCATGAACATAGAAGTTGGCTTTGCCATGCTTTCGAACTCTGCGGCTACCTTCTTATTGCCCGCCTTCACGTTTTGGGCCGTGATCGGGCTTATTGTGCGCGGCAAGTCAAAGGCTTTTCGCTTGCTAACCAACATCGCCGTTTCGGCAATGGTCACCAGCGTTCTGAGCAGCCTATTCATTAGCTCGATTGGCGACTCTTCAACTGGCACGCTTCAAGACAGAGCAAACGCGCAGGCGGTAATTGCGGGTATGGCTCTGGTCACATTTTTCTCGTGCCTGGTAGGCGCTCTTCTTACTTATCTATGGTTGTTGCGAGCAGAGCGAGCGAGGTAGCAAAAATGCGAATTCACATTGCCACAGATCACGCCGGTCTAGAGCTGAGCCACTTTCTAATTGAACAACTTCGCGGCCAAGGCCACGAAGTGTTCAATCACGGCCCAGCAGAATACGATCCGCTAGACGACTATCCGGCTTTCTGCATCAATGCCGCGCTAGCCGTTGTTCGCGACGAACAGGCGCAAATCGAAGCTCTGGGAATTGTTTTAGGCGGGTCAGGAAACGGCGAGCAGATTGCTGCCAATAAAGTTCAGGGCATTCGCGCGGCTCTGGTTTGGAATGAGTCGACAGCAAAACTTGCCCGCGAGCACAACAATGCAAACGTTGTTGCGGTTGGAGCTAGGCAGCACAGTCGCGACGAGGTGCTAAAGCTAATCGAGATTTTTATTGCCGAGCCATTTAGCTTCGACGAGCGTCACGTTCGCAGAATCGCGAAGATTGCCGATTTCGAGCAAAGCGGAGAAGTCTCGTAATTGCCAGAGGGTCATACCGTTCATCGAAACGCGAACGATTTCACTCGCTTGTTTGTTGGCGAGAAAGTTCTTGTAGATTCGCCGCAGGGCAGATTTAGTCAAGACGCAAAACTGATTTCGGGTCGCACCATGACTCGCGCAAGGGCAATAGGCAAACAGCTGTTTCTCGAATTTGATAACGACCTCACCCTGCGAATTCACCTTGGAATCTATGGCAAGTGGCGCCTGCATTCGCCAGATGGTTTTCCAGAGGTAACCGGAGAGGTGCGAGCACGCTTTCGCTCGACCAAGGCAATCTTTGAACTGCGCGGCCCAACCGTGTGTGAAGTTGTCGACAGCGGCGAGGTGGCGAAGGTCGAGAGGCGTCTCGGGCCCGATCCGCTCAACGCAGACCCAAGAGGCAAGCAGAAGCAGCGTTTCGTCGACAAGGTGTTAGCTTCGAAAATCTCAATCGGTCAATTGCTCATGAACCAGGATGTCGTTGCGGGCATCGGCAACGTTTATCGCGCAGAGTTGCTCTTTCGCGCTGGCATTGAGCCGCACACCCCAGGCAATCTGCTGAATCGCGAGCTTGCAGAAGCCCTCTGGGATGACTCGGTGAAGCTCATGAAGGTGGGCGTAAAGACCTCTTTTATGATCACTCGCGACGAGCTGTTCACAAAGCGGCCGAGTAAGGCCGATAGAAACTTCGTTTACAAGCGAAACGGCGAACCCTGCCGGGTTTGCGGGCGCAAAATCAATCTCGAGATTATGGCTGGGCGCAAGCTTTACTGGTGCCCGAAGTGTCAGCGTTAAAGCAGAAAAGCGGTCTCAAAGACCGCTTTTTGATTGGAGCGGATGACGGGAATCGAACCCGCGTCATCGGTTTGGAAGACCGAGGCTCTACCATTAAGCTACATCCGCGAAGTCAGCCGATTAAAACTCGGCAACCCGACCATTCTATGGGATAAGATAACAAAGTTGTCTGCTCGATGTAGAGC
>CAZSRJ010000095.1:0-3989 GCA_964609235.1 uncultured Rhodoluna sp. | reverse complement strand
CGATCGCGCCAAAGCGCGTGGGCGATGGCTACAACTCCGCCCGGGCGCAGCATGCGTGAAGCTTCGCGCAACTGGTCTTCTAGGGTGTCGCGGTCGGCGTCGAGAAAAACTAGGTCATAGGCTGCATCGGCCATGTTCGACATCACGTCGACCGCCTTGCCCACGATCACGCGGGTGCGATTGGTGGCGATGCCGGCGTCGGCAAATGCGAGCTTGGCGGCGGCTTGATTCTCTTGCTCGTTGTCAATCGTGGCAAGCACTGCGGTTGGTGAGCCAGATAGAAGGTGCAGCCCAGAGACTCCGGCTCCGGTTCCAACTTCAACAATCGCCTTGGCTTGAAGACTCGAAACCAAGAAAGCCAGATGTGCGCCAACCGAGGCGGTTACGCACTCGATTCCCATCTCTTCGGCTCGGGCGCGAGCGTCACGGATGGGTTCGTTCTCAGTGACGAAGTCTTCTGCGAACTTCCAACTGCTTATCTTGTCTACCATCACGACTCCTGCGCCAATGATATCGCCGGCGACTCGAAAACCCCCGCATTCAGCGGGTAACCTAGACGGGTGTTCGGTCTAAGCGCAGAAAAGTTGCTCATCATCGGGGTGATTGCCGCCTTCTTGATTGGCCCAGACCGCCTGCCGATTTACGCGCAGAAACTCGCTCAGTTTGTAAAGGGCGCAAAGCGCATGGCCGAAGGTGCCAAGACCCAACTCTCAGACGAGATGGGCGAAGACTTCAAAGAGATGGATTGGAAGAAACTCGATCCGCGTCAATACGATCCGCGCCGAATTATCCGTGAGGCCTTGCTAGAAGAGCCAGAGATGAACCCGGCCCAAAAGCTAAACACCGCTAAGCCCGGTCGCACCATGCGACTTGCAGATGGCGAGGCTGCTCCATTCGATTCAGAGGCAACCTAAGCCACCAATTCGGTTAGGGCAGCCTGCGCTGAATCTTGGCTAGCAAGTCGATCAGCGGGGCCATGCGCTTCCAGCCCCTTGCGTTGAGCGGCAAGCCAATGCCTGCAATCGTGCGCGAAACACCAACCGTGCGAGCTTCTGTGTAGCGAAGCAATCCGCCGACGGCCGAACGACGACCGACACCGCTCTGCTTGAAGCCACCCATTGGGGCGCCGAATGAAGCAAAGGTTGCGCGGTAGCCCTCGTTAATGTTCACGCCACCAGCTTCGATGAAGTGCGATATGCGAATGGCTTCTTTGCGGTTGCCGATGATTGATGCGTTGAGGCCATAGTCGCTGTCGTTTGCCATGTCGATTGCTTCATCGATATCGCTGTAGCCATAGATGCCCACAACCGGGCCGAAGACCTCATCGCAGCGCATCAAGACGTCGTCGCCGATGTCGGTGATAACTGTTGGCTGATAGAAGTAGGGGCCGACCGAAGGCAATGCGTGCCCGCCGGTAAGCACTCGCGCACCCTTGTCGGTGGCGTCTTTCACAAATCTCTCAACCCTGGCCAGCTGTGCTGCGCTGGTTAGCGAACCAATGTCGAACTCGAAGTCGTTTGACTTGCCAACCTTGAGTGACTCGACAACCTCGACAAGCTCGGCCTCGAATTCGGCCTTCAGCTCTTGCGGAACATAAACCCTCGCGAGTGCAACACAGAGCTGGCCGGTGTTGCCAAATGCTCCGGCTGCCACGATCGCAGCCGCGCGCTTCATGTTCGCCGATGCCAACACAATGGCCGGGTTCTTTCCGCCGAGCTCAAGTGAGCAGCCAATCAGTCGGCCGGCAGCGCGCTGGGCAACGTGACGACCGGTTGCGGTCGAACCTGTGAATGCTACGTAGTCAACGTTGTCGGTTACGGCATTGCCAACCTCGGCGCCATCGCCAACAACAATGCGCCAAACGTCTTCTGGCAAACCTGCCTGCACGGCGAGTGCTCGTGCGTAGAGCGAAACCAAAGTGGTCTGGTTGTCGGCCTTCTGCACAACTGCGTTGCCAGCCATGATTGCCGGAATAACATCCATCATCGCGAGTGCTAACGGGTAGTTCCACGGAGTGATAACACCAACCACTCCGATTGGAACCTGCGCAACGAAACTGCGAATCAAAAACGGAACATCGGTCTTTGCCGATTTGATCGAAAGTGCTTTGTCGGCAATCTTCGCGTAGTAGCGAGTTGCTCCGATCGAACCAGCAAACTCTTCAACCGCATGCATGCGCGACTTGCCGGTTTCGAGTTGCAAGAGGTCGAGAAATTTATCCTTGTTCTCAAGCATCAAATCGTGCAGCTTGAGCATGACCTTGGCACGCTCAGAAACTTCAACGCTGGCCCAGTCGGCCTGAACGTCGCGTGCGCGATCGACCTCGATGGCCACCTGCTCAGCGCTGAGCTGAGGCAGGTCGTAGATGCGTTTGGCCGATGTCGGGTTGATTACCGCATGGGTCTTGTCGGTGGGGGCGAAGTGCGAGATCAGGCTCGCGATGCTGGTGTCGGTCACAGGTTGAGTTTAAGGCTGCGGCTGGCCCGTTCGAGCTTGTCTTGGCTAATCAGGGTTGCAATTCGCAGAATCTGCTCAGCCGCCAAATCGTCGGGCTTGGCCAACACCACCGGACTTCCGCTGTCTGAGCCTTCGCGCAGCGCTTGGCTCATAGCAATTTGCCCGAGCAGCGGCACGTTAGTTTGGGCGAGCTCACTCAGTTGCTTGGCCACCGATTCTCCGCCGCCGCTGCCGAAGAGTTCGGTTCGGCTGCCGTCGGGGTTCTCGAGCCAGCTCATGTTCTCGATGACACCGAGGATGCGCTGCCCGGTCTGCAGGCCAACCGCGGCGGTGCGGGCCGCAATGTCTGCGGCCGCCGGCTGGGGAGTGGTCACCACAATCGACTTTGCGGTCGGCAGAAGCTGCCCGAGGCTAATCGCCACATCGCCTGTGCCGGGTGGCAGGTCGACAAGCAAGAAATCGAGGTCGCCCCAGTGCACATCGGTTAAAAACTGTTGAATGGCTCGGTGCAGCATTGGCCCGCGCCAGGCAACGGCTTTGCCCTCTTCGACGAACATGCCGATTGAAATCACTTTCACGAATCCAGTGCCGTCTTCGATTTCGAAAACCGGTGGCAAGATCAGGTCGTCGACCTTTGTCGGTTTGCTCGTGATGCCGAGTTGCCCCGGAATCGAGAAGCCGAAAATGTCTGCGTCGATAAGCCCGACCTTGTTACCCTGCATCGCGAGTGCGACGGCGAGATTTGCGGTTATCGAAGACTTGCCAACGCCACCTTTGCCAGAACCAACCAGGTAGATGCGCGCGTAGGTGTCTTCGTCAAACGGGTTCGTGCGCACCGCGCGACCGCCACGAAGTTGTTCTTTCAAAGTTTCACGTTCGGCCGCGGTCATCACGCCGAGCACAACCGTAACGTTTTCGATTCCGTCAACTTTGCTGGCAGCAGCAATTGTGTCGCGTTCAATTTTTTGCGCAGCCGGGCAGCCGGTGATTGTGAGTTTCAAGTTCACGACCGCAGTGCTGCCTTCGACTTCGATGTCGCCAACCATGCCGAGTTCGGTAATCGGTTTGCGCAACTCCGGGTCGATCACGCCAGCTAGCGCGCGAAGAATTTGCTCTTGCACTACTTGCTCTTTTTGGCGGGTGCAGTCTTCTTCTTCGCCGGTGCCGGCGTGCGAAGTTCTTCGACGAGGTTTGCCGACATGTCTCGCAACTGATCGCGAATCTCGTCGCGCACAAACTCGCGGCTCGCCAATTCGCTAATCGCCATGCGCAGCGCAACCACCTCGCGGGCAAGGTATTCGGTGTCTGCGAGGTTGCGCTCTGCACGCTGGCGGTCTTGCTCAAACTTCACGCGATCGCGGTCATCCTGGCGGTTCTGAGCCAACAAGATCAGCGGCGCAGCATATGACGCCTGCATCGAGAGAATCAGCGTGAGCAGCGTGAAGTTCAAGGTGCGCGGGTCCAACTGCACCACAATTGGTGCCAGGGTGTTCCAGGTGAGCCAGATGGCAAGAAAAAGGGTCATGCCAATT
>CAZSRJ010000094.1:3172-3992 GCA_964609235.1 uncultured Rhodoluna sp. | reverse complement strand
TTCACGGCAGGGTCACTCTCTCTAGTGGCATCGAGGCCGACTACTACGTTGACCTTCGCCGAGCCACTCTGCACCACGAGGCCGCGCCGCTCATCGGCCAGGTAATGCTCGACATGCTCGACGATGCCGGCGTAACCGATTTCGAAGCCGCGGGCGGTCTCACAATGGGTGCCGACCCGGTTGGCACTGCCATCATGCATCAGGCTGCAGCTCGCGGTCGCCAGATCGACGCTTTCGTTGTTCGCAAGCAGGCTAAAGAGCACGGCATGGGTCGTCAAGTCGAGGGGCCAGACGTAAAGGGTCGCAAGGTCGTCGTGGTCGAAGATACATCGACTACCGGCGGCTCTCCGCTGACCGCAGCGAAAGCACTCGAGGCCGCAGGCGCAATCATTGTGGCCGTTGCAACCGTAGTTGATCGCGACACCGGCGCGCAGAAGATTATCGAGGATGCCGGCTACCGCTACCTCTCGGCAGTGTCGCTTGACGACCTGGGTCTTCGCTAAATCTAAAGCCGGCTGTCACTAGAGTCTGCGAGAATAGACCAATGACTCATACACAAATCGCAACCATTCACACCAACCACGGCGCAATCAAGATCAACTTGTTTGGCAACGAAGCGCCTGTCACCGTCAAAAACTTTGTTGACCTAGCAAGCGGAGAAAAGACCGGCAAGCCTTTCTACAACGGCGTCATCTTTCACCGCATTATCGCGGGCTTTATGATTCAGGGCGGAGACCCAACCGGCACCGGTCGCGGTGGCCCAGGCTACGACTTCGATGACGAGCCACACCCAGACCGCCACTTCAACGAGCCATACAAG
>CAZSRJ010000094.1:0-3162 GCA_964609235.1 uncultured Rhodoluna sp. | reverse complement strand
GGCCATGGCAAACGCCGGCAAAAAGTTCGACGGCTCAGGCACCAACGGCTCGCAGTTTTTTATCACAGTCTCGCCGACTCAGTACCTTCACGGAAAGCACACCGTATTCGGTGAAGTTGCCGATGAAGATTCACGCAAGGTAGTCGACAAGATTGCAAGTGTTGCAACCGATCACAACGACAAGCCACTGGCAAACGTTGTAATCGAATCAATCACCTTCGCGTAAACCAAAGATGACCTGCTACCGCCACCCTGACCGCGAGGCATACGTTCGTTGCCAGCGCTGCGAAGAGCTAATCTGCCCAGCGTGTCAGGTTGAGTCGGCGGTTGGTTTTCTCTGCCCCGATGACGCCGGCGGCACACCTGAAAAGCTGAGCCGCCAGCGTTCGCGCACTCAGCTAGAGGGTCGACCCAGGCTCACCGTGGCACTCATGGCCATCAGCATCGTCGTCTATCTTTTGCAGCTTTCTGCCATCGGCAGAACCGTCGAGATCTACTTCTCTTACACACCACTGGCCACAACCATCGCGCCGTGGCAAATGCTCACGGCGGCGTTTTTGCACGGCAGCTGGCTGCACCTGCTGTTCAACATGTTCACGCTTTACATTTTTGGGCAGGTGCTCGAGCCGATGCTCGGCAGAGCCCGCTTTCTTGCTCTCTACCTCGTTGCAGCATTCGGTGGTTCTGTTGCTGTGCTCTACTTCAGCAATCCGGTTAGTTCGGTTGTTGGCGCATCCGGGGCAATTTACGGACTCATGGGCGCATACTTCGTGCTTCTGCGTTCAGTTGGCGAGAGGGCCGGGCAACTCACCGGCCTGATTGCAATCAACCTGATTTTCAGTTTCTTGAGCCCAGGCATTTCTTGGCAGGCGCACATCGGCGGTCTTGCGATTGGTGCTGCAGTTGCGGCTATTTACTCGGGCACTCGCAGACCCGAGCAAAGACAAGGCCAAATCATCAGCGTTCTGCTTTTAGTTGCGGGTCTTGTAGCAGCGACCGTTTTTCAGGTCAACAACTACGGAATCTAGTCGATTACTTCCAGCGAGTGGTCATTGCGAAACCAATCATCGCAATGCCAAAGCCGATCAAAATGTTCCAGTTCTGAAGGTCAATTGGGCGAGTAGCTGCACCCAGAGGATACTGAGCTTCGGTCACGTAGTAAGTGATGATCCAGATGAAACCGAGCAGCATGAACCCGAACATAACGGGCTTGAACCAAACCGCATTAGGTGCGTCTGGGTCTTTCGCCTTCTTGGTGCGCGCCGGTTTGCTTGACTTTTCTTTTGCATCTGACATAGCCACAATTCTACAAGTTAGGCTTTAGTTCTCATGACAAGAATTCTGGTGCTCGACAACTACGACAGCTTTGTCTACACCCTCAATGGCTATCTGCAGCAGTTGGGTGCCGAAACCGTTGTTCTGCGAAACGACGCGGTAACCGCGGCCGAGTTGCCAGAACTCATGGATGGGTTCGACGCGGTGTTGATCAGCCCCGGCCCTGGCACTCCCGCCGAAGCGGGTCTGAGCATCGCAACCGTTAGGCAAGCCCTGGTTACGGGTCAGTCGGTGTTCGGGGTCTGCCTAGGACACCAGGCAATCGCAGAGGCCATGGGAGCAACCGTTTCTAGTGCAGAAGAGTTGATGCACGGCAAAACCTCGCAGGTTCACCACGATGGCTCACTTGTTTTTGCCGATGTTGCCGACGGTTTTCGCGCCACCCGCTATCACTCGCTGGCGATAGTCGACGAAACCGTTCCCGAAGACCTCGTGGTTACGGCCCGCACCGCCGGGGGCATAATCATGGCGGTTCAGCACAAAACCAAGCCGATCTATGGCGTGCAGTTTCACCCCGAGAGCGTGCTCACCGAGAGCGGTTATCAGATGCTTGGCAACTGGCTCGAGAGCGTCGGTCTAAAGGGTGCCGCAGAGCGCGCAAAGTCGCTGAGCCCGATGGTTAAGTTCTAAGCAACAGCCTTAGTTGTTGCAGCCGACATACAAGATAATCGCAGACAGCTGGTTTGCTAATCCAGCAGGAATCGACTGATCAACCACGATTGTTCCCTGAGTTCCGGTGCAAGTTGTCTTGGTTGTAATCGAGACGGTTAGCGACACATCTGGAGCCGTAAGCAAAGATCTCGCGTCATCAATCGAGAGATTGCGAACGTCTGGCACAAAAACTTTTCCGTTTGAAATCACTAGGTTAACTAGCGTGCCCGGTGCGACTTGCGCGTTGGTTAGCGGATCAGTTGCTGTTACTTGACCGAGAGGCGCAGAAGCAGAGTTGGCTTGAGTTATTGTGCCAATGTTTAGCTTCGCGTTTGTGAGCGCAACCTTGGCCTGCTCTTCTGTCATGCCCATCAAGCTCGGAACCAGAACTAATTGCGCACCAGACGAAACGTACAGCGTGATGCTGGTGTTCTCAGGAACTCGCGTGCCTGCTGCCGGATCAGAGCGAAGAACCTGATCTAGCGGAGCTGTCTCGCTGGTTTCAAAAACTTTGATGACCAAGAGGTTCGAGTTAGTGAGAGTTGCATATGCCTCTGTGTAACTCTTGCCAACAACGTCTGCAACTGCGATACCGCTCTGTCCAGGGGTGATGTTGAAGTTAAAGTTTGCACCGAACGAAACCAACCAAACCAAAAGTCCGACGAGCACAACTGTTAGGCCACTGCCAACACCCCAAAGCAAACCTGCCGATGGTCGACCCGACTTTGAGATTGAGGTTGGGGCCGTTTCTGGTGCGTTGATGTCAACGCCTAGAGAGGCGAACGGATTGGTAGTTGGCAAGCTCACGTCATCGGCCGGCTGAACCTCAACCGGAACAATCACGGCAGTTTCCTTTTCAACCGGATGGGTTGGCATAACAGAAGTTGCCGAGGTGTCAGCGGCCGACAGCAATGCCTCGAAGTCGTCGAGATCAGAAGACTGCTCTTTTGTCTCAGGTTCGCCTGGTGTTTCGGGCTGCACCTGGGTTGGTGTGGCTTCTGCTGGCTGAATCACAGGGATGGCGAGCGTTAGCGGTGAGCCGTTTGCTGCGGCGATCAGGTGATCGCGAAACTCCTCGGCGCTCGGGTAACGGTTGTTTCGGTCTTTGGCCAGTGCGTGCAAAACCACCTGGTCGAGCTCAGCGCTGATGAGATTGTTGTGGGTCGAGGGCGCATC
>CAZSRJ010000093.1:0-3999 GCA_964609235.1 uncultured Rhodoluna sp. | reverse complement strand
CTAGGTCGCGACATCGAAAACAATCACCTCACCAAGGGTTATCTCGACACCATGGATCGCGAAGCGAGCTACTGGGATTTTCTAGTTTCACCCTCGCCGTTTTGCACCGCCATTTTTCCGGGCGCCTTCAACTACAGCGGCAAGATAATCGAAACCGGATATCCGCGCAACGATCGCCTGAGTAAAACCACGTCGGCCGAGCGGCAGCGCATCCGTGAAAAAATTGGCGTCACTAACCCGAGCGAAACCGTGGTCATGTATGCACCAACCTGGCGCGATTACAACCGCAGCGCAACCGGCAACTGGCAGTCGGTGAACTTCATGAACGAAAACGTTGAACTGCCAGAGGGCTTCACCATGATCTACCGTGGGCACACCAACACCCACGCCGTGCACAAGGGCAGCGTTGCCGGAAGAGCAATCGATGTGACGATGTACCCAGACGTAACCGAGCTCTACCTTGCGGCCGATGTAATGATTACCGACTTCTCTTCAGTGATGTTTGACTACACCGTTACCGGCAAACCGATTTTGTTTTTGGCCCCGGATATCGAGCGCTACCGCGCCGAGCGCGGTTTCTACTTCGACTTCGAAGACACTGCACCCGGCCCAATTTTGAACACCGAGCAAGAGGTTCTTCAGGCGCTCGGGCGAATCGACCAGGTCAGCAAACTCTATGAGAAGCGTTACCGTGCCTGGCAGCAGAAGTTCAACAGCCTAGAAGATGGCGGCTCGGCCGCTCGCGTGGTTGACCTGGTTTGGGGTGCCAAATGATTGCCCAGATTCGCAAGCTGCTTGGTTCTGGGCTGCTGCCGGCCAGTTATTACCTGGCCATGCGCCTGATTTGGTGGTTCTCGTTCAAGGCCCGCGGGTATGACCCATCAGTGCCAAAGGTCACCTTGGTGATTCCGGTTTACAACGTGCAGCAATACTTGGCCGACGCACTTCGCAGCGCTCGAGCTCAGAACTACCCAAACTTCGAAATCGTCGCGGTGAACGACGGTTCGACCGATGGCTCTGCAGAAATATTGCAGCGCTTTGCCGCTACAACCGACAACCTAAAAATTGTCACCCAACACAATCAAGGATTAGGTGCGGCGCGCAATGCCGGAGTAGCGGCGGTAACCGACACCGACTACCTGATGTTTCTCGACAGTGACGATCTGTTGCCGCTCGGTGCCATCAAGCGCTTTGTAACTCAAGCGCAAGCCACCGGCAGCAAGCTCGTGGTTGCCAAAGCGGTTTGCTTCTATGGCGTGCGTTACTTCGACCGCACCTCGACGGCAAAGTTTTTCAAGCAAAACCTGTCAAAGACCAACCTCAACCAGAACCCGGAGTTTCTTGGCGACGCGACAAGTTGGAACAAGCTCTACCGTTTCGATTTCTGGAAAGAGCACAAGTTTTCTTTTCCGGTTGGCGTTTGGTTTGAAGACATGACTCTGGTTTGCACTGCCTACCTTGCCGCCAAAGAATTCGACGTGCTGAAGAGCGCTGGATATTTCTGGAGAGTTCGCGCCGAGGGAGAGTCAATTTCGAAGCGCAACAAAGAATTAAAGTCTCTGCAAGATCGACTTCTGTCAATCGAACAGATCAACAAGATTCTTGTGCGCGCGTGCGAGAAGGGTTTAATAGAGCAACACGTCGTCGAGAGTCACCTCATCCGTGTTATCTCGATGGATCTGCAGCTCTACACAGCAGCCTTGGCCGAAACCGACGAAGAGTTTTTCAATGAGTTCAAGTCGCGCGCAGGTAAGGTGCTCAAGTCGGCCGATGAGAAGGTTTGGGCCGCAGCAACCGGCAAGCATCGCTCGATTGTTTGGGCCGCGATCAACGGTTCACGCGAGCAAACGCTAAAGCTGCTAGCCGCATAATCTCAGAAACCTCACAGCCACAAATCTCGCCCGTTTCGAGGCCCCAAAGTTAGGCTTAAAGCACCTAACGGAGGCCAAATTGAACAAATTCCTCGCAGTCGTGGCCGCTTCTGGCCTCGCTCTCACCCTGAGCGGTTGCAGCCTCATTTATCCGAACTGGGGCACAGACCAGAACCCGTCAACCAGCCAATCGGCCGAACCAAGCGAATCGGCTAGCCCAACAGAATCTTCGAGCCCAACCACCGCAGTCAAGAACCCGGCAACCGTTTCGATTGACGATGCCTATGTTGATGCAACAGCAGGGGTCGTTAGCGTTCTAGCTCAAGTCACAAATTTCAACGAGGATGGCGGCACCTGCACGCTCACCGTTCAGGCCGGAACCCAGTCAAAGACCATGACGGTGAAGGCAGAATCAAACGTCACGACAACTCAGTGTTTTCCGATGGAACTTTCGCTTAGCGGATTGCCGAAGGGCACCGCCCTGGTGACTGTGACATATGAATCAGCAACACACTTTGGGGTATCCGCGGGCCGCTCGGTGCTGATTCCCTAATCGGAATTCAGAAAAACAATGAAGCTAAGCCTCAATCGCATACTTGCAGTCGCACTGAGTTTCGTGCTCGTGTTCACTGGCATTTCTGCGCTTCAGACTGAGGCACCTGCAAAGGCTGCCGACGCTTCACGCTTTGATCCGGGTCTGATCATCAGCGACAGTGTGTTCTACGACTTTGGCACGATGACTGTTGCCGACATTCAGCGCTTTCTCGAAAGCAAGGTTCCGGTCTGTCGAGCGACCACCGGCCCGGCCTGTTTGCGCGATTACTTTTCAGACCAACTTGAGAAGCCAGGCGAAGACGGCAAGTGTGCACCGATGCCGGCCCAGCCAAACATCCGTGCCTCGCAAATGATTTACAACATCGCTCGCGCCTGCGGAATCAACCCGAAGGTTTTGTTGGTAACACTGCAAAAAGAGCAGGGTTTGATTCAGGCCTCACGACCAACGGCATACATGTATCGCGCCGCGATGGGCTACGGCTGCCCCGATAGCGACCCCGGCATCTGCGGCAAGGTGTGGACGGGTCTCTTCAACCAGCTCTACAAGGGTGCTGGTCAGTTGCAGTGGTACGGAGATCCACGCGGCTCGTTCACCTATTTAAAGGTTGGACGCACCGCAAACATTCGATATCACCCCAACGAAAGTTGCGGAACCAAGCCGGTTCTAATCAAGAGCATCGCGACCACCGCTCTCTACTACTACACGCCATACACTCCTAACGATGCCGCGTTGAAAAACCTCTATGGCACCGGAGACTCTTGCAGCGCATATGGAAACCGCAACTTCTGGCGCTTCTTCAGCGACTGGTTTGGCAGCCCGATCGGCGGAGGGTTCTTGCTCAAGAGCGAGACCTCGCCCACATATCTCATTGTCGACAACAACAAGTATTTGATTAGCGACCCGGCCATGATCGAAGCCCTAAAGCCGCTGGGCCCGCTTGGCGTTATCTCTCAGGACTACCTTGACTCGTTTGCCACGGCAAGCACCCTGAACCGATTGATTAAGTCGGCAACCGGCCAATATTGGTTCTTCGACGAAGGTAAGAAGTTCACCATCACAACTTGCAACCAAGCCGCAACCTTCGGCCTCGACTGTGTAACCGCGGTTCAGCTAACCTCGTCACAGCTTGCGGCACTGGCTAACGGTGGCGCACTAACCGAGCGCGTTGCCGGCGAGGGCACCGAAGAGTTCTTGATCAGCGGGGCAAGCAAGCGTCAGATTCTCGACTCTTTCTCGGTAACCGAGGCTGGCCTAAACCTGCCAGCGCTTTCGCCAGCAAAAATCTCGGCATTCAACTATTTGCCGTGGGGTAATCCGGTAATCGCAAACAAGTCGCTCTTCACAAACAGAACAAGCGGAAACAAAGGTGTCTTCATCGACGGCGCTTATTTCGAGATAGATGCGAAAACGTCTGCAGAGGTCAACTTCGCAAAGTGGTTCGCAGCTTCAAACGGCACCATGACAACCGACGGCCTCAGCAAAGTAAATAGCGGTGTGTTGGTCAAGTCGATTGTTCAAAGCCCAACCGGTTTGCACTATTTGCTCTCTTCAGAGGGCACGCGACCGATAATC
>CAZSRJ010000092.1:0-4032 GCA_964609235.1 uncultured Rhodoluna sp. | reverse complement strand
GGCATTCGACTTCACCGAACGGCAAGCACGCCAGGCAAACTCAAGATCGCGCATGGTGTCGGGGTCGGCCTTCTTGCCGGCAACGAGTGTCCAACCAACCGTGTTGAAGTTGCTGAACTCGTCTGGCTGCTGCACCAGAATTCCGCCAGAGATCTGACGGTATTCAAATTTGTCGCGCGCATAACCTGCCGGCAATTCGAGAATGCGCAAATCAGACTTCTTTAGCAGCAACTGCAGCGCTTCGATTTCATAGCCCGGCGCGATGATTACCTCGGTGAAAATCGTTGAAACCTGTTTTGCCATTTCGAGCGTCACGATTCGGTTGGCGGCAATCACGCCACCGTATGCCGAAATTGAATCGCACATGTGTGCCTTCGCGTGCGCATCGGCAATCGGGTCAGCGGCCGTTGCACTGCCAAGCGCAATTCCACACGGATTCGCATGCTTGATGATGGCAACCGCTGGCTCACTGAAGTCGAAGGCCGCGCGAAGTGCTGCGTCTGCATCGACATAGTTGTTGTAAGACATGTCTTTGCCACCGTGCTGGCGAGCCTGAGCGATTCCGCTCGCCTGGTCTGCTGCACGATAAAGCGCCGCCGATTGGTGAGAGTTTTCGCCGTATCGCAGAACCGAGGTGAGCTGCCCCTTGACCTCGAACGTGCTGGTGAAGCCGGGATTCTTGCTTGCCGCATCGATGGTCTGATCGGCGTTCTTGCGCCACTCTGCTGCCAGCTCGGCCTCGAACCAGTTGGCAACCGAGGCGTCATACTTTGCGGTGTGCGAGAAGGCGGCTAGTGCTAGTGCCCTGCGCTGCGCCAGCGTTGTGCCGCCGGTGCCGAGTGCTTCGATGATTTCTGCATAGCGACCCGGGTCGGTTACCACGGCCACGTTTGCGTGGTTCTTTGCCGCAGCGCGAACCATGGCAGGTCCACCGATGTCGATCTGATCGACGACCGCGTCGCCCTTGGCCCCAGACTGAACGGTCTGCACAAAAGGGTAGAGATTTACGACAACCAACTGAAACGGTTCGATTTTGAGAGCGTCGAGTTGACCCTCGTGCGCGATGAGTCGCATGTCTGCGAGCAGGCCGGCGTGCACACTCGGGTGCAGAGTTTTTACTCGGCCGTCGAGAGTTTCTGGAAATCCGGTTACCTCAGAAACTTCGGTAACTGCGATGCCTGCATCTGCGATAGCTTTTGCTGTCGAACCGGTTGAAACAATCTCGACACCGCTTGCTCCTAGCGCTTTGGCAAGCTCGACCAATCCGGTCTTATCTGAAACCGAGATCAGCGCGCGGCGAATCTGAATGCGGTCGAAGTGACGGTAGTCGGCCGGTGAGTGCGGATTGATTGCTGCCATGAATCTCTCTTTTCGACTAACTGTTCTTTGCAACCTGGTTGAGGTCGATCTTCTTCTCGGCGATTGCGAGCACGGTTTCAACCAGAAGCTCACGCTCGACAACCTTGATGCGTTCGTGCAATTCGCCTTCGCTTTCGCCAGGCAAAATCGAGAGGCTGCGCTGGGCAATCTTTGGCCCGGTGTCGACACCCTCGTCGACAACGTGAATTGTCACGCCGGTTTCAGTCGCTCCAGCGCTGATTGCATCGTGCACGGCATGAGCGCCAGGAAAGTTCGGTAGCAACGATGGATGCGTATTGATGAGTCTCGGGCTGAGCGCACGCACAAACCCTGCCGGCAGAATGCGCATGAAGCCGGCCAAGACCACCAGGTCTGGCTTGAAGAAGTTAACGTTTTCTAGCAGCACCTCGGCCCAGGCTTCGCGGCTGTCAAAGCTCGAGGGCGACACCACGAAACTCGGCACTCCGAAGAGATCTGCGTGGGCTAGGCCATCTGCCGAATTGTCGGCTCCGACGGCCATGATTCGAGCGCCATAGAGCGGGCTATCGGCTGCGTCTAGCAACGCCCGCAGGTTTGAACCCCCGCCGGAGATGAGCACTACCACCGACAACACGCTTCTATTTTACTTTCGAAGCGTTGGGGCGATTTGCACTATTTCTTCTTTAGAGCAAGCAGCGGGTGATCTGGGCGAAGTGGTTTAGCTGCGAAGAACGATGCCAACACGGCCACCACCGCAACCTCAACGAAGAACACCGCAAACAACACCAATGGGTTCACACCGCCTACGGCAAATCGGCCGGGGCCGAAAGCTCCCGATGCTAGCCATGCCAGCAGGGATAACTCGACCGCCGCCACGAAAGCAATCGAGAGTCCGAGAGCCAATGCCGAACCGAGTGGAGTTGCAAACTCGAAGCGAACATCATCGGCGTGCTTCTTAATTGCGAGCGTTGCAAAGAATGCCAAGAGCAGAGGAACCATCACGGCGATCATTCCGAAGTCGAGGGTTCCCTGCGGCAATACCGCGAGAACCGGAATCGCCGGTAGCGGGCCGGCTGCCGAACCGAGCGGCGAGATTAGCGAACCAGCGCCGATTGAGAAACCAACGCCGGTTAGCCAGCTTGCGGCATAGACCACGAAGTTTGGCAGCAGAGCGATCTGCGCGCTCGTTATTGCGAAGCCACCGAAGAAAGTTGAGTGAACGGTTTCGTAAAACGTCACGACACCTATCCAGTTGAATGCAACCAGCAAACCAATTGCGGCCGAAGAAACTACGAGCATCGCAATAACGATGCCGGTGCCGGCACGCAAAGCCGGCGACCAAACAACACGAATAACCCAAGGCAATGCCGCGAAGGTTTTTGACAGCCAGCCATAGAGCGCTTTGCGCTCGGTCGACACGATTCCCCTGGCAACGCCGTAAACCGCGCGGGGTTCACCAACTAGCGAACCGATGAACACGAATGCGCTAAAGAACAGCACCGGCCAAATCAGACCTCCGATTTGATCTGGTGCAACGGCCGGATGATTGGCCGCGCTAACAACAAGAAAGTTGAGCAACGCAAATGTGCCGATTGCGCCCAACCAGGCAGGCCACATCTCGGCGGCACCAGAAATCGAGCGACCAACTCGCCATGCGAGCCAGGCCAAGAAAATGCTGTAGCCGAGCGGCATGAGAGTTATGGCAAAGGCTGGAACTTCGAGGCCGAGAAAGTCGCCGGCAGAAACGTTGATGCTTGCGCCCTGCGAGAGCAACCAGATGTCGCCAGCTGTTCTGAAGGCAAGACCGAATTCGGTTAGCCCGTCGTTTTCGAAAAGCCAGAGCAGAATAAGCGGAACGACAAGTGCACCGAGCCCGATGGCAACAGAAATCAGTGCCTGCAGGGCACCAATCGCAAGAGTCAGCCTTCGGTTCAATGCAAGGCGCTTATAGGTTCTTGTAAACCTCACGCATAAGCGCGGCGGTCTCGCTTGGGGTCTTGCCGACCTTTACACCGGCAGCTTCGAATGCTTCCTTCTTTGCCTGCGCGGTTCCGGCAGAACCAGAAACAATCGCACCGGCGTGACCCATGGTCTTGCCCTCTGGTGCGGTGAAACCCGCAACATAAGCAACCACTGGCTTGGTGACGTGCTTCTTGATGTATTCGGCTGCCTTCTCTTCTGAGTCGCCGCCGATCTCACCAATCAAAACGATTGCCTTGGTCTCTGGGTCTGCTTCGAATGCCGCGAGCGCGTCAATGTGAGTGGTTCCGATAACTGGGTCTCCACCGATACCGATAGCGGTCGACATTCCGATGTCGCGAAGCTCAAACATCATTTGGTAGGTAAGGGTTCCCGACTTCGAAACCAAACCGATTGGCCCGGGGCCTGTGATGTCGCTCGGCGTGATTCCGGCGTTCGACTTTCCAGGGCTGATGATGCCCGGGCAGTTTGGGCCGATCAAGCGAGTCTTCTGACCCTTTGCAACGTTGTATGCCCAAGCGGCTGCCGAGTCGTGCACCGGAATGCCCTCGGTGATTGCAACTGCAAGACCGATCTCGGCGTCGATTGCCTCGACGATTGCCGCCTTAGCGAAAGCTGGTGGAACAAAGATCACGCTGACGTTTGCGCCGGTTGCAGCCATCGCCTCGGCAACGGTTCCGAACACTGGCAGTGAGGTGCCGTCGATCTCAACGG
>CAZSRJ010000091.1:0-4055 GCA_964609235.1 uncultured Rhodoluna sp. | reverse complement strand
GCCGGCCTTGGTCTCATTGTGGCCATCGGCGCGCAGAATGCCTTCGTTATTCGCCAGGGTCTCAAACGGCAGCACGTGCTCGCAGTTGTGGCAATCTGCGCCCTGGCAGATGCCGCGCTAATCGCATTAGGCATCGCGGGTCTCGGTGCAATCATCCAAGGTTTGCCTTGGTTGCTCGAGGGTGTTCGTTGGTTCGGCGTTGCCTACCTCACCTGGTTCGGCATCAAGAGCGTTCGCTCGGCTTTCAAGAACCAGACCATGGATACCTCTGGCGGCGACGCAGGTTCACTCAAGAAAGCAGTGCTTGCGGTTTTGGGTTTTACGTTTTTGAATCCGCACGTTTATTTAGACACCGTGATTCTGCTCGGCAGCATTAGCAATCAATTCGCCGAAGATCGATGGATTTTTGGCTTTGGTGCGATGACCGCGAGCATTGTTTGGTTTTCGACAATCGGCTTCGGTGCAAGAGCGGCTTCACGCTTTATGTCGAAGCCGATTTTTTGGCGTGTGCTTGATAGCCTGATTGCCATAGTTATGTTCTCAATTGCTTTTTATTTAGTCTTCGCAAAGCTCAACTAATTGTTACATTCGACGGGGGATTGATGAAAAACAGGCTTTTTGCACTACTTGCAACGATTGCATTGCTTATAGCGCCGACACCAATGATGGCCACCGCCTCGAGCACCGCAACGGTTGTAGCTGCAGACAGTTTTCGGTCTGTGTCTGGCACAGGAACAAACCTCATTCAACAAACAGACACAGATGCTTCTGGCAATTTTTATGTTCTCGGTCAGGCAAACAATAATTTCACCGACATGAATGGCAACCAAACCGCAGTCTTCAATTTGCCGAATAGTCAAACAGACAACATGTACCTAGTGAAGTACAACGCATCGGGTGCACGGCAGTGGGCAATTGATTTAGGTTCGACAAGCAACGAATCTGCAGGTTCGCTCGCAGTCACCGCGACTGGAACTATTGCGGTTTCAGGACGCCTCTGCATGAACCTCGTAATTTCTCCTTCAATCAATATTGTTCCGATTAGTCAGTTTTGCGATGGATTCTTGGCTGTTCTCGATACAGATGGGAATGGCCTTTGGGCAAAAGTATTTGGTGCACCAAATCAGTTTTATTCGAATCAGTGGGTGAGCAATCTCGCCTTTGATGCCTTTGGAAGTTTGTATGCGGCTGTGTTTACATCGTCAATGGCTGAACTTGCGCCGTTTGGAATAGACGGAACAACATTCTCAGTGCCCGGGGGTGTTGATTACGCTGGCTATGTTGTCGTTAAGTACAACTCAGGCCAACAGCTGCAATGGCTCAAGCCTTTGCCAAACGGGTTGAATATTTTTAGGAACGCCTTCACTGTCGATTCAGACGGGAACGTTTTGCTAGGTGGTCGCATGAATCGTTCGATTGCATTTGACGCTTTAGGAACATTTGCGCCAACTGGCGACGATGGAGTGTTGGCAAGAATTTCCTCTACCACCCGCAATTTTGACAATTTGAAAATCATTGGTGGCGCGGGCTCGTCTAATGTCACTGGCATAGCCATTACTTCAACCGGTTCAGTGGTGATCGCGGCCAGGCTTGATGGCACTGGCATCTTGAACTCCGTCAGCTACGCGAGCGCCGGAGGGTTTGACGCCTTTATCGTCAAGTTGTCTGGCGCGGGCTGGACAACAGACTGGGCTACCAGATTCGGCGGCACAGGAAACGAATTCTTTTCATCTGTGGCTGTAGATAGCGCCGATCGGGTTTACACGGCCGGAGACATATCGACATCAGTAACCGTTGGCAGCGCAGGAACCTTTAGTGCATCTGCAAATAGCAATGGCCTTGTCGTCGGGCTAGAGCCCGATGGCACAATATCCTGGGCTAAACAGTCGATCAGCCCGGCAAATGGCTGGAGCAGCTTTGGCGCTGGGATATCAGTTTTCGGCAACTCTGTTTTCGCCGCGGGTCAAGCCGCTGGCACTCAAACCACAGTAGACGGTGTTAGTGCAACCGGCAACGCGCACAATTGCTGTAATCAATACTCCAGTGGTTTCTTTTTTAAGATAACGACCAGCGCGGTTGGTGGCTCACAAACAGTTGGGAATGTGATTGATATCACTAGTGTTTCGCCGCGGGTCATTGACTCACCGGTTAAGGCGTTTAGTCAAACAATTGCTGGTCGCAATTTAGACAGGGTGACGTCTATTTCTATCGCTGGCAAGCAACTCAAGTTTGAACTAAACAAGAGCGGCGAACTTGTCATAGAAACACCATCTCTTTCGGTCGGCACGCACAATTTGGTTTTGGTGGGTAACGGTTTTCAGTTCACATTAGTTTCGGCGCTTCGCGTGCGAGATGTTCAATCTGTTGCAGTGAAGCGTTTTAACACTTTGAAAGATGTGGGAGTGATTTTGGCTCAGCTACGTGTGATGCAAATGCAACTCGGTGATGGCTACAGAGCTCATTGCAGTCTTGAAATCGCAAAGTCAAGAACGACTACAGAGTCAAGGCGTCAAGCGAAATTGGCGCAGAATTTCTGTTGGGCCCTAGGCATTCCTGGCAAACTCGTTGTAATTCCTGGCGCGCAGAAGACGCAACTAAGCGTTGTTGTTCGGCAGAACTAGCGAGAAGCGAGACCCGCTGCGGCTTCGAGCAGCACAAGAGCGGCGAGCCGAACCGTGCGGCCATCGGGCGCATCTGCGGTTGCGTCAACCTCAGTAATGTCGAGCGACTTCACCATCGAGCTGTAGCCGGCAAGGTAAGCAAACTGCCGCAACTCGTCGGCGCTGATTCCACCGGGCGCAGCGGCCGGGCAAGCCGGCACGACTGAGCGATCGCAGACATCCATGTCGAAATCAACATGGATGCCGGCCCCACCAGCACCTGCAATCGAAATTGCCTCTGCCCAGATGCTCTCGATTGAGCGTCGGCGCAACTCGCTGCGAGGCACGACGTGGATGCCCAAGTCTTGAGCGCGCTGGGCATATGCCGCTGAGTTCGAGAAGTCTGCGATGCCAATCTGCACGATTCGCTTGGGGCTCAAGCCCGCCTCGATAAGTCGACGAACCGGCGAACCGTTGCTGATGCCATCGCGAAGATCGTGATGGGCGTCGAGCGTGATGAGCCCGGCGTTCGAGAGTTCTGCCCCAAACACCCCACGAGCGACGGCAAAAGTTACCGAGTTGTCGCCGCCGAGGGCGATGGTTAGCGGTGTCTTTGCCGATGCAATGGCAGCAAGCGAAGACGTGCGTTGCTCGCCTTCGAGTGAGTCGGGTGACTTCACATCTCCGTGGTCTTTGACCTTCAAAGTGCCGATGTCGATGCGTCGGGTTGCGTTGTAGGTCGAGTAGCGAAGCAGCGCTTTGCGAATTGCAGCCGGGGTTTTGTGTGCGCCAGTCCTTGAAATCGAGGTCTTGTGTGCCGGAACACCGAACACGCTGATGTCGGCATTGGCCGAGCTCGACTGCAACCAGGCTGCGGCTCGTGGCCATAGCGCGTCTTCGCTCACGGTGTTCCTTATCTCTTCGATAGCTCTTCGGCTGCAGATCTAACTCGCTCTGTCTAAATGTTAGAGCCATTGCTGCAATTGGCATACCGACTTGAGTCGAAGCACCTCCTGTTCGATTGACCGGCTGGGTTGAACCCGAGGTTTTCTTGATTTGCGCCGAACGCATATGTGAAGTGGAATAGCCTAATGAACACATTGCCAGGCACAGCTCGTGGCCCGCTCAGCGCTGCTCGAGGATCTCAAATAACCGCTCAGGGATGGCCGCAGGAAGCAGCCCTTCGAATGCTTCACAACAACCTTGATCCGGCTGTTGCTGAACACCCAGAAGAGCTGATCGTCTACGGAGGCAACGGCAAGGCCGCGCGAAACTGGCAGAGCTTCGACGCGATGGTGAAGACCCTCACTCACCTCAAGAACGATGAAACCATGCTCGTGCAATCGGGAAAACCGGTTGGTGTTTTTCGCACGCACGAGTGGGCACCGCGCGTGCTTCTCGCAAACTCAAACCTCGTTGGCGACTGGGCAAACTGGCCTGAGTTTCGTCGACTAG
>CAZSRJ010000090.1:0-4097 GCA_964609235.1 uncultured Rhodoluna sp. | reverse complement strand
TGCGCAGACCCGAAGATGGTCAGTGGTGGGTGCTCACGTTTGTGCTCGTGGTTTCGATGATTGACACATTTGGCTATCTCGTCGGCCGCAAACTGGGCAAGCACAAGATGGCTCCTGGAGTTAGCCCAAAGAAGACACTCGAGGGCCTTGCCGCATCGCTCACGGCGGCATTGATTACCTCTGTGCTCTGCGCCGTTTTTCTTCTTCAAATCGACTGGTGGTGGGGCATCATCATCGCGGCCTCGCTTAGCCTGACCGCCGTTTTTGGCGACCTCGCAGAGTCGCTCATCAAGCGCGATCTTGGCGTGAAAGACATGAGCACTTGGCTACCCGGACACGGTGGAATCATGGATCGTCTCGACTCGATTCTGCCTTCGGCCCTAGCTACCTATTTGATTGCAAGCATTTTCTTCGGGTGAGCAGTTAGATGACCGAGAAATTTAAGCGGGCCACGGGCCGCAAACACGGATACGACTCTGCGCAGGTCGACGCCTTCGTAGAGATGGCTCGACAGCAGTATGAGCACCCCGAAGGGCACCTGCTCGCATCGGAGCGTGTGCGTGAGACCGAGTTTGATTTGGTGCGCCGCGGTTATGAAGTTTCTGCGGTCGACGCGGCTCTCGATCGAATCGAAGACGCTCTGGCAGACCGTGAGTTGAAGCGCAAGCGCGAAACCCGCGGCGATGGCGCGATTGCCGACCAGTTGGCGCGAATCTCAGACATCGTTCGTGCCAGAGCTGAACGCCCAAAGGGCAAGCGTTTTGAGCGGGTGAGTTGGCCGGCGCGGGGTTATAGCCGCAAGCAAGTCGACGCACTTTGCAATTTGGTGCTTGAACACCTGGTGAATTCTGAGCCTCTGATCATGTCAGAAGTTCGCCGTATTGTTTTTTCAGCACAGAGGGGTGGCTATGCCGAAAATCAAGTCGATGCATTCATTGACCGTGTTATTCAGATTCTTCATATCGAGCGCAACAGCTAGTGCTCTAGTTCTTGGTGCGAGCTTGCTCGCACCAATCAGTGCAGATGCCAAGCCTGTCTACACTTCGACCTCGATTAGCGCTCTTGCGAAGCTGAAGGTTCGCCCACTTGGCAGCCAGGCTGGCTACGACCGAGACAACTTTAGCGATGGCTGGGGCAATATCGGCAGCTGCGATGTGCGCAACTTTATTCTTCGGCGCGACCTAACCAACATCACCTGGCGCAGCGACGCAAACTGTCTGGTGGCCACAGGCACTCTGCGAGATCCTTATACGGGTCGGGTGATTAACTTCGTCAGGGGAGTAAGAACTTCGCTAGCGGTTCAGATTGACCACGTGGTCTCGCTCTCGAACGCCTGGAAGACCGGCGCGGCCGCTGCCTCTGCAACAACGCGTTACAACATCGCGAATGATCCGCTAAATCTTTTGGCCGTTGACGGGCCAACCAACGGTTCGAAGAGCGACCTCGATGCGAGTCAGTGGTTGCCGCCGAACCGCGCCTATCACTGCGCCTTCGTTTCGCGGCAGGTAGCCGTGAAACTCAAGTATCGCCTCTGGGTTACCACCGCCGAGAAAACGGCAATGACCAAAGTGCTCAGAACCTGCCCGACCTTCAAGCTGCCAACCGAATAGAAATACGCTCTGGCGGGCTGATTTTCAGCGGGTTAGACTTGGTTTTTAGTCACTTTCGAGGTAATCATGGGCAGACACGCGGCTGAGCGACCGTCACTAGTTGCCCGCACCTTTCCGAAGACCCACTCATTCTTGGCAGCCAAACACGCGAGCCTCTTGCCGCGCGTCGGTGCTCGCGTGGTTCGAGCCGGTTGGGGTTTCTTGGCTGTCTCGGCACTCTCATTGGTTTCGGTAGTCGACCCATATTCCGGAACCCTGGCAAGCGCTGCCACTTTTTCGATGTATGACCCGAGTTCGAAAGACCCAGACCAGAGCTACGGTCTAGCCAGCACCCAGACGATTAGCTTCGCCAGAGGCGGTTTCAACATCGTCACGAAGGGCGACGTTCAGCCGCTATTCGTTGAGAACGCCGAGTTGCCTAGCCCCGGCACGTCAAAGGAATATGCGCTGAAGACCATCCTTGATATGGGTTGGGAATCTGATCAGTACTCTTGCCTCGTGATTCTGTGGGAGCGCGAATCAAACTGGCGTGTAAACGCAAAGAACAAATCTTCAGGAGCATACGGAATTCCACAGTCGTTGCCTGGCTCAAAGATGGCGTCCGAAGGCGCCGACTGGATGACCAACCCGAAGACGCAAATCAATTGGGGCTTGAAATACATCAAGGGTCGCTACGGCGCACCTTGTGGAGCTCTGGCTCACTCGAACAAATTCAACTGGTACTAATGCCACGCAGCAATCGACCAAAGCGCAAAAAGGCCGACGAGGTACCAGAGCTGAACCTCGATGTAATTCGCGCGGGCATCAAGAAAACCGAGTTCAAGAATGGCGTCGAATACATCGTGCAAACGACCACTGGTTCACGAGCAGATGACGACAAAGTTTGGACCTGCCCGCACTGTAACAAGAACATACGGCTCACACGGTCGCCTGGGATGCCCATCGCGACATCTCGACTCGACGCCACTTTCACAATGCCTGCTGGAAATCGTTTCAGGGCAAATTGCTATGAGCGAACTAATCGAGGTTAGGTCTTCAGTCGAACTGCCGAGTCATCGCGAGAACATAACTCTCGAAACCCGAGATGGATTGAAGCTGGTTGGCGAGCTTGCGACACCCGTTGGTCGGCTTGCCAGGGCAACTCTCATCATGTTGCACCCGCTGCCAACGCATGGCGGTTTCATGGATAGCCACATCTATCGCAAGGCGGCCAATCGGCTTCCTGCCCTTGCAGATCTCGCCGTGCTCAGGTTTAACACTCGAGGCACTACGTCGCCGCGCGGCACCAGCGAGGGCGAGTTTGGCGAGGGTGTCACCGAAGTGGCCGATGTGATGGCTGCAATCGCTTATGCCCAGCAGCGCGGCCTGCCCGATCTGTGGGTTGTCGGCTGGAGTTTTGGAACCGAACTAGCTCTGAAGTATGCGGTTGACCAGGATGTGCTCGGCGCAATCTTGCTTTCGCCTCCGCTGCACCGAACCAGCGATGATGAGTTGCTGCGCTGGAACGAAAACGACAAGAGGCTCGTGGCGCTCATCCCTGAATTTGACGACTACCTCACGCCAGAGCAAGCCGAACTCAGATTTGCGCTCGTTCCGAAGATCGAACTCGTGGCGGTTGACGGCGCAAAGCATCTTTGGGTCGGCGAAGCGGCAACTAAGAGAGTTCTTGACGAGATAGTTCGCGTGGTAAATCCCGAGCGCTATCCGCTCGCAGAGACTTTTCCTCTGAGCTAATTAGACTGCGGTGGTTTCGCCGTTTTGGCGAGGCATCCACACCTGGCGAATAATCAAGATAATCGCGGCTGCCACCGGAATCGCTACGAGAGCTCCTAGAACTCCGAGCAAAGCACCACCGGCAAGTGCGGCGACAACAACTACAGCACCTGGAACATCTACAGCTTTTCGCATTACACGCGGGCTGATTAGGTAAGCCTCAATCTGCAGGTAAATCGCGTAGTAGATGGCAGCTATAAGCGCGGTGACCGGGGATGCCGACAGCGCAACAAGCGAGATGATTACAGCGCCGGTTACCGGACCAACCAGCGGAACAAGCGCGAGAACAAAAGCGATGAATGCGAGCAGAAGCGCAAACGGAACGCCGATGATTGTCATCATGATGAAACCAAGGGTTGCGTTGATAAACGCAATTGTCATTTGCCCCATGACATAGCGACCAACCGAGTTGGCAACCTGCTCGCTTATGTGGATGAAGTTCTTGCGAACCTTGTGGTTTACCAGGGCGTATGTCCACTGCTTGAAAGAGTCGAGCGATGCCATGAAGTAGATGGCCAGAATTACCACGATTAGACCGGCAAAGAAGCCGTTGAAAATGCTTAGGCTAACCTGAACAACTCCGCCGAGCATGGTTGGCCAGTTCTTTGAATCGCCCAGAAACTCGCCGGTCGAGGTGAGTGTGTTGCTGATCGCGCCGCCGAATTGATTGTAGGCTCAGAACCCAGTCAATCTGGCTGATGCCACTGAGCAGCG
>CAZSRJ010000089.1:0-4105 GCA_964609235.1 uncultured Rhodoluna sp. | reverse complement strand
GAAATGAATGCAGGTTGTTATCAAACTGGCCAAGGATGTTTGCCGCAAACTCCCACAGCAGCAAACCGACAGCACCGGCCGCCCAAACTGTTCGAGCTCGCGCGATTCGCACATCTGCTCGGTCTTTCGGCCCTCGATCGCTATACCAGGCGAAACGAAGAGCCAACGGCAAGATGGCCAACACAATTACTGCTTGCAGCGGGGTGTGTCTGGGCACCAGAGATAAAGCCAAAACGATGACCAGAACTGTTGTATAAATCGCGTACTTGTTGAGGTGCGGCTTTTCGAGCTGAACATGGTTTAGCAGATTTGCAGCACTCAAGAAGACCATGAGTGTGCCGGCACCAAAAATCAATGTGTCGACAAAGGAACCGCGAAAGACCTGAAACGCAGTTGTTATAAGAAACAACCAGAACCAGAGGTTTCTGAAACCCGCTCTGAGTGACATTCATCCTCCGATTGCAGCCAAAGAAGGCTGCGGCCAATGAGGCACAGTTTAGCCATGATGGGCAACGACAATAGGCTTAGGTCGAGAAAGGGGCATCATGCGCAAGGTCTATTCGGCATTGATTGCTCTTGCCTTGCTGGCTTCACCCACGATTGCCGTGGCGGATTCGAAAATCGAACCAACATCGCCGGTTCTGCTCACCGGGCTATTCGGTGCTGGGGCAACTATTACCGCGATTTATCCGAGTGCAGATGCATCAATTTCTGCCAGTTTCGAGTGGTTTGCCGATGGAGCAAAGATAACTTCTGCCCAGAGCGCGAAACTCTTTCTCTCTAATGATCTCGTCGGCAAGACCGTTTCTGCAAAAGTCACGTTGAAGAAAGCCGGCGCAACAGACCTAGTTGTCGATGCAGTCGGTGCGAAGATTTTCAACTCGCTGCCAACTGGCGGTGGGCAGATGGGTTACAAAGGCGAGCTCGTTGATCAGCCCGGTTGCTTTTTGCCTCGGCCTAGTTCGGTTGAAACTCCCACGGTGGGCTGGCCGATCTCATTCACCTGTCAGCCTTACAACACCAACTTTGGCAACACTGTTGACCAGAAATATTCTTGGTATCGCAACGGTCAACTAATCGAAGGCGCAAACCAGATGACTTACCGCCTACAGCCTGCCGACGCAGGGCAATCGCTTTGGGGCGCCTATCAAGTCACATATGCCAACGGCTTTGTTTTCGCCGATTCCAAGAAACTGCCTACCGCGATTCCGCAACAGCAAAGCATCGCAAAGCCAACAATTCTCGGCTCGCTGAAACCGGGCAACGTGCTTGTGGCACGAACCGGTGATGCTGGCAAAAATGCCATTCTCAGCTATCAGTGGTTTAGCGACTACGCACCTGTTGCTGGTGCGACCGCAGCGACCTACACAGTGAGGTCGGCCGATCTTGGCAAGGCGGTGCAGGTGCTGGTGACCGCTCAGCGCGAGCAATACAGCCCAACGTCGGTATTGAGTGCCCCGGTTGCCGATGCCAAACTGCAGCCGGTCAGGGCAATCGATGCCTATGCGAAGATTTTTCAGAGTTATCAGCCAAGTGGCACCAATTACGACATCAATTACATAACGTCGCCGAACATTTCAGAGGCAACCCTCGCGCGCGAGAAAGCTCTGATGCAAAAGGCTGCCGACTTCTGGTCAAGCGAATACAAACCCTCAGGGGTAAAGGTGGTTTACCTAACCAAGGATGACGCCACCTGGGCCGAAAACGTTGTGGCGCAGAACCCATCCTGGAGAAATTACATTCCGGGCGGAATACGTTCTTATATCGAAAGAAACTCCTGTGGTTTTGCGCTGGCTTTTCAGGCTGAACAGAAGAACGTTTTCATTCAATGCGTGCGTCAGGGATCAGAGAGCTCGATTAACGATCAGCAGGTTGGCCCACACGAATACAGCCACTGGATTCAGTATGAACAAAACAGTCAGCTCTATCTGAACACGGTGCCATGGTTGATCGAGGGCCAGGCGAACTTTTATGGCCTCGCGCTTGGCATGGCACCTGAAGACACGAAGTTGAAGTTTGTTAACCACTCGCTCGCCGGTCACGCAACGCAATACGACATCTATAACGGCTACAAGTTTGCCGACTTCAAGATGCTCGAGCTTTTCGAGCGAGCCAACACTTTCGATGTTCAAACCATGCTCAACCGCGGAGGCACGGTTTGGGATCAGTACACAATCGGCACGCTCGTTAGCGAGTGGCTTGTGATCAACTATGGTCACCAGAAGTATGTTGACTGGATGAAACTGCTTCTAAAGACCAAAGGCAACACCAGCGACGCTGAGCGTGAAGCCAACGCTTTTGCCTTCAAGAGTGTTTTTGGTTTCGATTACAGCCAACTTGCTAATCGCATAACGCCATACTTCGCCGCTCGAGCAGGGCAACTCAGGGCCGCCTGGGCCGAGGTCAACAAGAATCAAATCACCGGCCCAACCATAAACACCACCCAGCAACTGCCGGCCTTCGCCGGCAAGGCTGCCACTATCAACGAAGACCAGCGCGACTGGATTAGCCGACGAGTCAAAGACGGGCCGATTCAAGGCATAACCTGCCGCGCGGTTTACTCAGCTAAAACCAAGGCCAAAGACCTTGCCTTATTCAGGTTGCGCGCCAAGAACGCCTGCGAATTTGCGAAGAGCGGTCTCACCGCGATCGGCAGTTCGGCAGCCACAGCCGTATCCGTGACAAAGACAACCAAGGCGGCCGAAGTCGGCAAGATTTACCTGTCTTTCAGGGGCTAGGGCCAGCACGGCTAATCGGCAGACCCGAGCAATAGGCTAAGAAAATGCCAAAGTCAGAGATCGACAAGTTCTTCGCGAAGGTCGAAGAACCCAAGCGGTCGACCCTCGAAGAGATGCGTCGACGCATTCTCGAGGTGGTTCCAGATGCCGAGCAGACCATCAAATATGGCATGCCCGCTTTTCTCAAGGATGGCTGGTGCTTCGTGTGCATCGCACCGTTCAAGAATCACATCAACTGGTCGCCATACAGCAGCAACGTTTTTGTTCGGCTTGAAAAAGAGGTCGCTGGTTATGCGGTTTCCAAGGGCAGCATGCAGTTTGCCGTCGACAAGCCACTGCCGAAGACTCTCGTGACGAAACTCATCAAGGTTCGTCTTGCCGAAATCGAATTACAAAAAGAAGCCAAACTCGCAAAGAAGGCAAAGAAATGACACAGCAAATCGTTGGCCACTGGATTGCCGATAAACACGTGGCGAGCAACTCGGGTCGAACCGCGCCGGTTTACGACCCTGCGCTCGGAGTGGTCACCAAGCAGGTAGCGTTGGCGAATGCTGCCGAGATAAATGCGGCGATTGCGTCAGCGAAAGGTGCGTTTGCTTCTTGGAAAGACGTGCCTCAGGCAAAGCGCCAGCAGATCATGTTTAAGTTTCGCGAGTTGCTCAATGAGAGCAAAGGCGAGCTTGCCGAAATCATCACCAGTGAGCACGGCAAGGTTTTGTCAGACGCCCTCGGTGAGATTACTCGCGGGCAAGAGGTAGTCGAGTTTGCCTGCGGAATGCCACACCTGCTGAAGGGTTTCTACACCGAGAATGCTTCAACCGGTGTCGACGTCTATTCGACCCGTCAACCGCTCGGTGTTGTTGGCATCATCAGTCCGTTCAACTTTCCGGCAATGGTGCCGATGTGGTTCTTTCCGATCGCGATTGCCGCTGGCAACTCCGTTGTGTTGAAGCCGAGCGAGAAAGACCCGAGCGCGGCCATCTGGATTGCCGAGCTTTGGCGTGACGCGGGGCTGCCATCCGGGGTATTCAACGTTTTGAACGGCGACAAAGAAGCGGTCGACGGGCTGCTTACCCACCCAGACGTACAGGCGATTTCATTCGTCGGCTCGACCCCAATCGCCAAGTATGTCTATGAGACCGGGGCCAAGCACGGCAAGCGGGTTCAGGCTCTCGGCGGTGCGAAGAACCACATGTTGGTGCTGCCAGATGCCGACCTCGACCTGGTTGCCGACTCGGCAATCAACGCTGGCTTCGGCTCTGCTGGCGAGCGCTGCATGGCAATCTCGGTGATCGTTGCCGTCGAGCCGGTGGCCGATACCCTGATTGCCAAGGTCACCGATCGCATGAGCAAGTTGCGCACCGGTG
>CAZSRJ010000088.1:0-4107 GCA_964609235.1 uncultured Rhodoluna sp. | reverse complement strand
GGCGATCACAAGTCTGCGAACCATGAATTTAGTCTTCAAGCTTGTACTCCGAGACGCTTATGCCCGCAAATTCTCCGGTGCGCTTTTCAAATTCAATTGCAGATTCAAGTATTACCGAAGCCGCCTCGGAATCGATCAAATTGCGCTGCTGTTTGGTGTTCTTTCCGACACTGGCGAGCTTCTGGGATGCGATCTTGGTGCTGAATCTTTCATCTACAAGCCGAACGTCCACATCTAGAAGTTGCTTTAGGTCTGCCGCAAAGGCAACAGAGTCTCTGGTCGATTCTGTTTCAAGCGACTTCAGATTCACCGGTAGACCAACATAAACGGCAACCACATCTGCCAGCTCTCTTATGCTCTCGGCGAGAGCCGCAACGCTTGAGTCGCTGCGCTTCACGGCTGGCTGCGGACTAACCAAGATTGAATGCGGGTCGCTTACTGCAAAACCGATTCGAACCTTGCCGACATCAAGAGCCACTCTGCGACCTACTTGCATGGTTATGCGCCTAGGCTTCGCTCCAAGGCCTCAATAGCCGATTCGACCTTCGTCGAGTCAACTCCGCCACCCTGTGCGATGTCTGGCTTGCCGCCACCCCCGCCACCGAGCACTGAACTCGCAATCTTGACGAGATTGCCGGCGTGTGCACCGAGTTGCTCTGCAGACTTAGTAACAGCAACGACAATCATCGGCTTTCCCTCGACGATTCCCGCAATAGCAACAACCGTGTTGGTTTGGGCTACCCTGTCGCGCACCTGAGTTGCAAGTGTTCTGATTGTGTCGACCGAATCGACTTCACCAACTATGCGGCTTGCAAAGAGGTATTCATCAACCGAGCGACTGCTTGCAGCGATTTCAGGAGCGAGCGCGGACAGTTGCGCTGATTGAATTGATGCGAGTTTGCGTTGAGTGGTCTTGAGCTCCTCGAGAACCGACATGAATTTATCTTCGATGGAATCGCGTGGCACCTTGGCAAGGTCGCCGAGCCTAGAAACCAGAGCCCGCTCGATAGCCAAGGCCCGAAATGCCTCGATTCCCACCAACGCTTCGACACGTCTAGATCCCGAACCAACCGACGACTCTCCAAGAATCGAAACAAGCTGAATTTGTGAACTTCGAGATACGTGCGTTCCACCACAGAGTTCGCGTGACCATGGGCCACCAATCTGGATTACGCGTACACTCTCTTCGTAAGTTTCACCGAACAGCGCAATCGCCCCAAAGGCTCTTGCCTCATCGATGCTCATGAATTGCGCGCTAACGGCGAGATTTCTGCGAATCGCTTGGTTGCTTATCTCTTCGATCTCACTCTTGGTCTCGTTGCTGAGAGCTTGAGCCCAAGAGAAGTCGAGACGCATGTATCCCGGTTTGTTGTATGAACCAGACTGCAAAGCCTCGGGGCCGAGCACCTGTCTCAAAGCCGCGTGAACCACATGGGTGGCCGAGTGAGCCTGCGCGGCTCCAAGTCGCCACTCTGCATCAACTTGGGTTGAAGCCTTTTGACCGAGTGATATCTGGCCCTTTCGAACGAGTGCCTTGTGGCTAACCAGGCCCTTAACTGGTTTCTGAACGTCGAGAACCTCGAGTTCAAAGCCGTCTCCCAGAATCAAACCGGCATCTGAATCTTGACCACCTGATTCGGCGTAGAAAGACGTCTGATCGAGAAGAACTTCGACAACCTGACCCGCGTCGGCTGCTTTCGATTCCTTGCCATCCGAGATAAGTCCGATGATCTTTGCCGAGGTTTCGAGTTCTTCGTATCCAGTGAATTTCGTAGCGCCGAGATGGCGAACCGAGGCATAAACACTGAGATCGGTGCCACCCATTTTCTTTTCTCGGGCGTCGGCCTTTGCTCTGTCTTTCTGCTCTGCCATCAGCGCTTTGAAGCCATCCCTGTCGACAGATAAGCCGGCGTCTTCGGCGATTTCGAGAGTGAGATCGATCGGGAATCCGTATGTGTCATGAAGCAAGAAGGCTGTGTCGCCCGTGATCTTCTTTGAGGCGCTCTGGTTGGCTGCGGCAACAGCTTCTTCTAGAACAACGGTTCCGGCGGTGAGGGTTCTTAGAAACGCCTCTTCTTCGGCTAACGCAACGCGAAGAATGCGTTCAAATTCGCGGTCGAGCTCTGGATAAGCGTCTCGCATTGCATTCTTTGATGTCGTGAACAATTCCGCGAAGGTGTTTTTCTCAACGCCGAGAAGGCGCATGGCTCGAACTGTTCTTCGCATAAGTCGACGAAGAACGTAACCTCTTCCGTCATTAGCAGGCGTGACGCCGTCACAGACGAGCATCAGCGCGCTTCGAACGTGGTCGGCAACAACTCGAAGCCGCACGTCATCCTCGACAGATGCACCGTAGGTCTTGCCGCTTAACTTTGCCGCCAAATCTAGAACCGGGCGCACCTGATCAATCTCATAGAGATTCTCTACTCCTTGCAAGAGAAAGGCAACGCGCTCTAGTCCCATTCCGGTGTCGATGTTTTTCTTTGGAAGCTCGCCAAGAATCTCGAAGTCATCTTTTCCGAGTGAAGCCCCGCGTTCGTACTGCATGAAAACTAGGTTCCAGATTTCGATGTATCTGTCTTCATCGGCTTCTGGTCCACCCTCGCGACCGTACGCCGGACCACGGTCATAGTAGATCTCAGAACATGGGCCAGCCGGGCCAGGTTGACCCGTTGACCAGTAGTTATCCTTCATTCCGCGTCGCTGAATGCGTTCGAGCGGGATGTCTGCAATCTCTCGCCAAAGTGCAATGCTCTCGTCGTCGTCTTGATAGACCGTGACCCACAATAACTGAGGGTCAATTTCGAGACATCCGGAATCTCTAGTGCCGGTTAAGAACTCCCAGGCAAAAGCAATAGCCTCTGGCTTGAAATAATCACCAAAAGAAAAGTTTCCGTTCATCTGAAAAAACGTTCCGTGACGGGTGGTTTTTCCAACCTCTTCGATATCGAGAGTTCGCACGCACTTCTGAACGCTCGTTGCCCTCGAATATGGCGCTGGAACGAGCCCAGACATAAACGGAATGAATGGCACCATGCCTGCCACGGTGAAAAGAAGTGTTGGGTCTTCGCTGATCAGGGATGCGCTGGGTACAACGGTGTGCTGTTTCTTCTCGAAGAAACTGAGCCAGCGCCGGGCGATTTCGGCGGTCTGCATTACTTCGCTGAAGGCTTAGCGGCGGACTTTTTCGCGGCCGGCTTCTTTGCGGCGGCAGGCTTCGCCGCGCTAGCCGTGGAAGGCTTCTTAGCCGCAGCCTTTGGTTTCTTGGCGGCGGTTTCGGTTCGCTTGATCTCTTGCTCGCGCTCTTTGTAACCGGTCGTAAATGCTTCACCGATTGCGCGAGCGCGCTTGGCAGCATCTTCGACTGCGGCCCTAGCTTCTGGATTTTCGCGCATCTGCTTGGCGACAGCCAACCCAGCTGCGATACCCGTGGCGAACCAGAATAGTTTCTTCATTCTTACTTCTTCTTTCCCAGGAGGGCAGAGCGCAGACTCTTGGTGAGGCCCGCGAGCTTCAAAAGTGGTGCTCCGACAGACGCGCTAAAAACCGCTACCAGTGAGTTGATGTTCGTGGTCACATCAACAACGTTCTCAGTAATGACATCTAACTTTGCGAGTGCCTTGTTCGTTTCGGTGACTGTTGTGGTTACCTCGGTGAGCAACGGAGTGACGGTCTCATTCAACCCGCGAACTGATTCGCGAGTCTCATCGATGAGTCCGCCCAATTTGATTAAGGGCACACCAATAAAGATCACAAGCAGAGCGAACGCTCCCGCTGCAATTATTGATGCGATTTCTCCGCCGCTCATCCGAGATTAACCGAATCTTCTATCGAGCCGCGTAGTATTCAACGACAAGCTGTACTTCACAGGTAACTGGAACTTCGGCTCGCTTTGGGCGACGAATCAAAGTCACCTGCAACTTGTCGAGCTGAACATCGATGTAACCAGGAACAGGAGGAAGGACATCAACGTGTCCGCCAGCTGCAGCTACCTGGAATGGCTCTGTAAGTTCGCTCTTAGGGTGAACGTGCACCATCTGACCAGGCTTTACGCGGAATGATGGACGATCGACGCGCTGACCATTTACAAGAATGTGGCGGTGAACA
>CAZSRJ010000087.1:3922-4121 GCA_964609235.1 uncultured Rhodoluna sp. | reverse complement strand
AATCCATGACTTTCACCTGATCGTTTTCGGTGATCATGATGTTTGCCGATTTAATATCGCGGTGAATTACGCCTGCCTTGTGTGAAAACTCGAGCGCCGTGAGAACACCGCTTGCGTAGTTGACGGCTTCTTCGATTGACAAGCGACGCTCGTGCAAAATGTCTCGCAGCAATTTTCCGCGAACGTATTCCATGACGAT
>CAZSRJ010000087.1:0-3912 GCA_964609235.1 uncultured Rhodoluna sp. | reverse complement strand
GGTGCGCCATGCGAGCCGATGCCTGCGCCTCTTGGCGAAAACGATCTTCGAAAGTCGGGTCGTTTGCTAAATCGCTCTTGAGCAGTTTGATTGCTACGGTTCGGCCGAGACGAGTGTCGACACCCTCGTACACGTCGGCCATTCCGCCGCGTCCGATTAGATTGCCGAGTTCATATCGGTTGGCAATCAGTCGCTTTTGCTCAGACAAAATCTCTCCCAGTCATTCCGTTTTAGTTTACTTATTGGGTTTGCGTCGGGCTGGGAGTTGGCTCGGAAGAAGGCGTGTAGTAGAGCAAACGCACGGTTGTTCCCGGTGGCAGTGAACCAAGTGGCGCTGCGTCATAGACGGTGTTAACTTTCGGATCAAGCGGGTCGACTGATTCACCCGCGACCGCTTCGACAAATAAGCCGAGCGCTTCGAGCTCTGCGGTTACTTGCGCGAGCGGAAGCCCGACGACATCGGTTGTGAAAACGAAAACATTTGCCGAGGTAATCGAGGCAGATGGAGTCGGTGAAGCACTCGGAGTTATCGGAGTGAAGGTTGGCTCTGGCTCGCGCTGCACGGCACCGATAACCATGGCTGCCACAACTGCGATTCCCGAGATCAGAATCAGGCCGATAACCGCTATCCATGGCCAAACAATCGGCTGCTTTGGCTTCGGCTCTTCGAATGTTGGAATCACCGTGGTGCTGTCGGTGAGGTTGGCCTGGGCGATGACCTTGGTGGTAACCGCACGTGTTGGCGAGTAGCTCATTAGGGCTTCTGCCCGCTCGGCCAGCGCTAAAGCGCTCTCTGGACGCTGATTGGGTTTCTTGGCCAGACAGCTCATAATCAGGTTTTGCACCCGCTGGTCGATGTTGCTCGGCAGGGCTGGCGGGGCCTCATTGATTTGCGCCATGGCAATGGCCATCTGCGAGTCGCCCGTGAAGGGTCGCTTGCCGGCAAGTGCTTCGTAGGCAACTATGCCAAGGCTATAAATGTCGGTGGCCGGGCTTGCCGGCTTGCCGGTTGCCTGCTCGGGCGCAAGATACTGAACCGTTCCCATAACCTGTCCGGTTGCGGTTAGCGAAACCTGGTCAGCCACCCTGGCGATGCCGAAGTCGGTGATCTTCACGTGCCCGTCGGGAGTTATCAGCAGGTTGCCTGGCTTCACATCGCGGTGCACCATGCCCTCTTCGTGAGCGGCATACAGAGCGCGTGCTGTTTGGGCAACTATGTCGAGAACTCTGTCGACGGCAAGACTCTTGTCGCGTTCGAGAATCTTCGCGAGCGAATCTCCGGGCACCAACTCCATCACCAAGAACGCGCTGCCCGAATCTTCACCGTAGTCAAAAACGTTTGCGATGCCATCGTGATTCACTCGGGCGGCGTGGCGCGCTTCGGTTCTAAATCGTTCGAGAAAACCAGGGTCGCCAAGATACTCGGGCTTCAAAATCTTGATTGCAACATCGCGAAGGATCACTTCGTCTTTTGCTTGCCAAACTTCACCCATGCCACCGATGGCGATGCGAGAAATCAACTTGTAGCGGCCGCCGTAACTTTGACCTACCTCTGGCTTCACTTGCGCAACACCGCCTGCATTACTTTCTTGGCAACCGGAGCCGCGAGAGTGTTTCCGCGACCGGCCTGACCGCGACCACCACCGTCTTCGATCACAACGGCAACAACCACTCGCGGATTCTCTGCCGGAGCAAAACCTGTGAACCAAAGTGTGTACGGGTCGTCTTTTCCGTTCTGCGCTGTTCCGGTTTTTCCAGCGACTGTAATTCCATCGATGCGAGCGTTTGAACTAACTCCTCGCTCAACTGCCTCAATCATCATTTTGCGAACGGCATCTGCCGTGTTCTGCGAAATCGGCGACGCAAACTCTTGAGGGCCTGGCGCAAATAGCGACGAGAGATTCGCAGAAACCACATTCTCGATGAGGTTTGGTTTCATAATCTTGCCGTTGTTTGCAATTGCGGCACTCATCATCGCAATTTGCAAAGGTGTAACGCGAACATCAAACTGACCGAATGCCGACATCGCGGTCTGCGCGTCATCCATGTTTTCTGGATAGACGCTTGCGGTTGATCTCAGCGGAATGTCAACTGTCTTGCCGAAGCCAAACTTCTCGGCTTGCGCGCGAATGGCGTTCTGACCCAATTCGATTCCGAGTTGAGCGAAAGGAATGTTGCAAGAGAGCTTTAGCGCGTCAGAAATCGAGACTGTTGCGCGACCACCGCACTTGCCCTCGCCACTGTTCTGAATGAAGGTGTTGGTGCCAGGCAGCTTGAACTTGACCGGGTTTGGCAGCATCGAGTCAGCGGTGTACTTACCGCTCTCGATTGCGGCGGCTGCCACCAAGACCTTGAACACCGAGCCAGGCGCATAGAGACTTCCGCTGATTGCCTTGTTCACAAGCGGGCTATTGGCATCTGCGAGCAGCTCGGCGTAGTTGTTGCCAGAGGTAATGCCGTCGTGCACCGCAAGGCGGTTGGCATCGAAGCCTGGCTTCGAAACCATTGCGATTATGTTGCCGGTCATCGGGTCTAACGCAACGACCGCACCCTTGAGTTTGCCCATGGCATCCCAGGCGACCTTTTGAACCTCGGGATCAATAGTTAGTTCGACAGATGCACCCGTAACCGGATTACCGCTGAGCAGCGCGTTCACCTGCTCGAAGAATTGCGAAGAGTTCTTGCCGGTCAAGAAGCTGTTCATCGACGACTCTAGGCCGGTTGCTCCCTGATAGAAACTAAAGAATCCGGTGATAGCCGAATACATCTGACTTTCATAAACGCGAAGAAAACGAAAGTTGTTGTCTGACGCTTCAGAGAAAGCGATCGGTGTTCCATCGACCAGAATCGAACCGCGCTGAGTTTTGTAAGAGTCATAAACCGATCGAACATTTCTCGGATCTCTGCCGAGCTCATCGGCAGCTAACACCTGAATGGTCGAAGTCGAAATCATTAGCGACACAAACATCGCCATGATCACAAAAACCACGCGCTTCAATTCACGATTCAAAAGCGGCTCACCCCGTTTCGCTCTCGCGAGTCTGCGGTGTCTGAAATTCGAAGCAGCAGGCCGATGATTATCCAGTTGGCAAGCAGCGACGAACCACCCGCTGCAAGAAACGGTGTGGTCAAACCGGTTAGCGGCAAAACGCGGGTCACTCCACCGATAACGATGAAAGTTTGCAGTGCAACAACGAAACTCAAACCGAGCGTAAGCAACTTGCTGAAATCGTCGCTGTGATTGAAGGCAACGCGCAAACCGCGAGAAACAATCAAGAGGTATAGAGCCAAAATCGCAAACATCCCTGCGAGACCGAGTTCTTCACCTAGCGAAGCGATGATGAAGTCGCTTTCGGCAAGCGGCACCAGTTGCGGAACACCGCCGCCGAGACCGGTGCCCAGCACGCTGCCGTGCGCTAGACCAAACAATCCCTGCACCAGCTGGTAACTGCCGCCGATAGCGTCGTAGTGAGTTGGGTCAAACGGGTTGAGCCACGAGGCAAAACGGCCGCCAACATAGTCGAGCACTCGGCTGGCAATGAGAGCGCTGGTGATGAACATGCCCAGGCCAACAACCACATAGATGGCTCGGCCGGTTGCCACATAGATCATGACCAGAAATAGCCCGAAATAGAGCAGCGATGTGCCGAGGTCGCGCTGGCCGATTAGCACCAGCAGGCTGACCGCCCAGATGGCCAGAATCGGGCCTAGGTCTCTGGCGCGAGGTAGCTGAATTCCAACAAACTTGGGGCCAACAGCCGCCAACGAGTCTCGACGGGTCACCAAATAGCCCGCAAAGAAGATAGTCAGAGCGATTTTTGCTAACTCACCCGGCTGAAAGGTTAGGCCACCGATCGAGAGCCAGAGCTGGGCGCCATTGATTGATGTGCCGATGAACGGCAGCGCTGGCGA
>CAZSRJ010000086.1:0-4127 GCA_964609235.1 uncultured Rhodoluna sp. | reverse complement strand
GATGCCGCAGAGGCTGGCAAGCAGGTTTTGGCCCTGGTTGAACTCAAGGCTCGATTCGACGAGCAGGCAAACATCACCTGGGCTCGCAAGCTCGAGCAGGCCGGCGTGCACGTGGTTTACGGCATCGTTGGGCTCAAGACCCACTGCAAGTTGGCGCTCGTTATTCGCCAGGAGGGCAGCGCTCTTCGCCGCTACTGCCACATCGGCACCGGAAACTACAACCCGAAGACCGCCCGCTTCTATGAGGATTACGGCCTGCTCACCTCGCGCGAGGCCGTTGGCGAAGACCTCACCCGCCTCTTCAACCAGCTCTCGGGCTATGCCCCAGACGCATCGTTCAGAACTCTCTTGGTTTCACCAAACGGTGTGCGCGATGGGCTAATCGATCTGGTCAACAAAGAGATCGAATTCAAGAAACAGGGCAAGGATGCGCGTGTGCGCATCAAGGTGAACTCACTCGTTGACGAAAAGATCATCGACGCGCTTTACATCGCATCGCAGAACGGCGTTGAGGTTGAGATTTTGGTTCGCGGAATGTGCGCCTTGAAACCTGGCGTCGAAGGGCTTAGCGAAAACATCAAGGTTCGCTCGGTGCTCGGGCGCTACCTCGAGCACTCGCGTGCGTTCGCCTTTAACGGTGGTGGCGACCCAGCCGTTTACATCGGCTCGGCAGACATGATGCACCGAAACCTCGACCGCAGAGTTGAGGCCCTGGTGCGACTAGTGCAGCCAGATCACATCCGTGAGATTAATGATTTGTTCGACCTAGCGATGTCACCGCAATCTGCATCGTGGAGTTTGGCTTCGTCTGGAAAGTGGCAGAGACACCAGTATGGCGAGAATGGCCAGAGACTGATTGATGTTCAAGATCAGCTCATGCGAATTGTGCACTCGAGGCGAAACGCTCGATGACCGTTGTAGCAGCGGGCGCTATTTTGTGGCGCCTAGAAAAAGGCGAGCTTAAGTTGGCGATAATTCATCGCGCTCGCTATGACGACTGGAGCTGGCCTAAAGGCAAAATCGACAAGGGCGAAACAATCGCCGAGGCAGCCGTTCGTGAGATTCGTGAAGAAACCGGATTACGAGTTTCGCTCGGCGCATACCTCGCAGAGATCAACTACAAGTTGCCCAGCGGCGGCAAGAAACAGGTTCACTACTGGGCGGCCAAAGTCAGCGACAAGGCGCTTGCCGAAAGCAAGTTCAAGCCGAGCGAAGAGGTCGCCAAGGTCGATTGGAAGACTCCGCAGCAGGCCCGAAAACTTCTGAGTTACGAGTTCGACGATCAACCGCTAACCACGTTGCTAGACCTCTTCGAGCGCGGACTGCTCGACACCAAACCGCTTATCGTGCTGCGGCACGCCAAGGCCATGGCCCGAGCCGACTGGAAGGGTGGAAAAGCCGTTGACGACGGCAAACGCCCGCTGCACGACTTTGGCAAGCAGCAGGCAAAGGCGCTAATCAAGCCGCTAACCGCCTTTGGTGTTAGGCGAGTTGTGACAAGCCCCTGGAAGCGCTGTCGCGACACCGTGCTGCCCTTTGCCACTAAGCGCAAGGCCACTTTGGTCGAGCGCTCACAGCTGAGCGAACTCGGCAATGCCAAGCGCCCAGCCAGAACCAGCAACGTTATCGAAGACCTGCTCGAATCTAATAAGGCAACCGTGGTCTGCTCGCACAGGCCTTCGCTGCCCACGATTCTCAAGACCATCGCGGCTTGCGCACCAGCCGACCTTAAGCGCGAGATCAATGCGGCCACGAGTTTGCGCCCCGGCCAGATGCTGGTGGTTCACCTCATCCGCACGGGCAAGAAACCCAGGGTCGTTGCAGTTGAACTTCAAGAATCGATTTTGGTAGCAGACTAGACCCATGAGCGAGATAACCGAAGGTCTGAAAACACTCAAGACTCGCACTGGCAAGCCCGCTCTGGTTCTCGTAACCGGCGCCACCGGATACATCGGCGGCCGCTTGGTTACGCATCTGCTCGATGTCGGCTACCGAGTTCGCGTCTTTGCACGGCAAGCCGAACGCCTGCGCGATTATCCGTGGATTTCAAAAGTCGAAGTCGTTGAAGGCGATGCCAACGATGTTGTCGCGCTAAACAAAGCTCTCAAGTCGGTTGACGTTGCCTACTATATGTTGCACGCGCTCAACCTGATGGAAGATTTCGTTAACGAAGAAAAGGTGCTTGCCGAGAAGTTTGCTGCCGCGTCGGTTGCCAACAAAGTGCGACGCATTATTTACCTCGGCGGAATCATTACTGCCGGCCAAGAACTTTCGCCTCACCTTGCATCGCGCGCTCTCACCGGAGAAATTCTTCGAAACTCGGGTGTGCCGACAATAGAGTTGCGAGCCGGTGTAGTAATCGGTTCTGGTTCTGCCTCTTTCGAGATGCTGCGCAACCTAACCGAGCGCCTTCCGATTATGACCACACCAAAGTGGGTGCTCAACAAGATTCAACCGATTGCGATTCGCGATATTCTGCGCTACCTGGTTGGCGCTGCGGCAATCGACAAGAAAATCACCGGTGCATTCGATGTTGCCGGGCCAGATCTGTTTACCTATGCAGAGATGATGCAGCAATATGCCGAAGCCGCTGGTTTGCGTCGTCGCATAATCATTCCGATTCCGGTGCTGACCCCAAGGCTTTCGAGCGGCTGGGTGGGCCTCGTTACTCCGGTTCCGTTTCAGCTCGCACGCAGACTAGTCGACAGCCTGAAGAACGACGTGATTGCAGACAACACTGAGATTCGCAAACTGATTCCAGACCCGCCAAGTGGCCTGACGTCGTTCAAAGCAGCCGTAACGCTTGCGCTAACCCGCCTAAAGACCTCGAACGTGCAAACGCGTTGGACAGACGCCTCTGTTCCATACGCGCCATCTGACCCGCTGCCGACCGACCCCGATTGGGCCGGAGGCAGCCTATACACAGACGTGCGAACCGTGAAGACCGAAGACTCGGCCGAGACGGTATTCGCCCGCATTGAGGCCATCGGTGGCGATCACGGATACTCGACGGCCACTTGGGCTTGGCAATTGCGCGGCCTAATGGACCGCCTTGTTGGCGGTGTTGGCTTGCGACGCGGTCGTCGCGACCCAGACCACCTAGTGGTTGGTGAAGCCCTCGACTTCTGGCGCGTTGAAGAAATCAAGCGACCGAACCTGTTGCGACTTCGAGCAGAGATGAAGATGCCCGGTCGAGCTTGGCTCGAATGGACGGTGCTTCCAAACAAAGATGGCAATGGCTGCACGGTTGTTCAGCGCGCGCTATTCGTGCCTCGCGGACTTTGGGGTCACCTCTACTGGGCAGCGGTATTTCCAATGCACGGATTAGTGTTTCCGTCGATGGCAAAAAACGCCGCTCTCGGAAAGCGCTAGTTAGATTTCAAAATGAAGAAGGCACCTTTTATTGCTGCACCCGCGCTGATTTCAGTTGCGATTCTCTGGGGAGCAAGTTTCGTTCTAATGAAGCCGGCAATCGAGAAGCAACCGATTTCTGACTTCTTGGCTACTCGTTTCACAATCGCTGTTCTCGTCATGATTCTAATTCGTCCAAGCGTACTTAGGTTGATTCGTCTCGACATGCTTAAGGTCGGTGCTCCGCTCGGAGCAATTCTTGGTGGCGGCTACATAACTCAAACAATCGCGCTGCAAGAAACCACAGCTGCAATCACCGGATTTCTAACGGGGCTTTATGTTGTCTTGACTCCCCTGTTTGCCTGGTTGGCTTTTCGCCAAAAGGTTGCCCGCAAAGTTTGGGTTGGTGTAGCACTCGCCACCGCCGGGCTCGCACTTATTTCAATCACCGGGCTGTCGATACAGATTGGTCAAATTTGGGGCGTAATTTGTGCCGCTCTTTTTGCCGCCCACATTGTTGGCCTTGGCAAGTGGAGCCCCGACCGCGACGCCTACGCACTCACGGTTGTGCAGCTTGCTTTCGCCGGAGTGGTCTGCTGGATCGGAGCTCTCGGCGATGGCTACCAGGCTCCCCCAACCGACGACGTTTGGTTTGCGGTTCTCTTCACCGCTGTACTCGCAACCGCTCTGGCGTTTCTGGTGCAGACCTGGGCGCAGGGCATCATGGATGCCTCTCGCGTGGCCATAATTCTCACCTCAGAGGTAGTCTTTGCGGC
>CAZSRJ010000085.1:0-4176 GCA_964609235.1 uncultured Rhodoluna sp. | reverse complement strand
AAGACCAGGCCCTGCAACGCATCGAAAAGGGTCTCAAGAAGTAAATGCGTCTAGTTATTGCCGACTGCACAGTCGACTACACCGGCAGGCTGTCTGCTCACCTACCTAGAGCCGCCCGACTGCTCATGCTCAAGGGCGACGGCAGTGTGTTGGTGCACGCCGATAGCGGCTCATACAAACCCCTCAACTGGATGAACCCGCCCTGCACGCTGGTTGTTGAGCCGGCAAGCGGCGATGCTCTAGAAGCCGGAGCGGTTGAGATCTGGCAGGTGGCGCAGGCCAAGACCAACGACCTGCTGCGCATCACGATTTACTCGGTGATTGCCGAGGTTGAGCACGACCTCGGTGTTGACCCGGGTCTCATCAAGGATGGCGTCGAGGCACACCTGCAAGAACTCTTGGCCGAACAGGTGCATCGCGTGCACCCTGCGGCAACTCTGGTGCGACGTGAATACTTCACGGCAATCGGGCCCGTCGACATCTTGCTCGCTCACCCCGACGGCGGTCACATCGCCGTCGAGTTGAAGCGGCGCGGCGACATCGACGGAGTTGAACAGCTCACGCGCTATCTCGAGTTGCTCAACCGCGACAGTGTTTTGGCTCCGGTGCGCGGAGTGTTTGCCGCCCAAGAAATCAAACCGCAGGCGCGCACCCTCGCCGAAGATCGCGGCATCGAGTGTCTCGTGCTTGACTACGACGACATGCGTGGCATCGACCCGATTAACCCGCCGCTCTTTTAGTTCTTATTGCCAATCGGAATCTGCGCAATCAAACAGGTTTGATCTTTGTGATGCTCGGTGGTTAGTTTCCACGAAAGACTCAGATCGTCGATCATCGATAAGCCCATGCCGTTTGGTTGTTCGCGCAGTGGTTTGTAGCCGTCGTTGCAAATCTCAAGTTCAATCACGTCGTCTTTATCGCGGCTCAAACGAATCACTGCGTTCTTGGCGTTGCCGTGACGCACAGCGTTGCTAATTGCCTCTTTGCAAATTTCGTTTATGCAGTTTCTTGCGTCGAGGTTGGCCTCGATTGCGCGATCGGCTCGCGCGCTCGACTCAATCTTGATGTCGCAAACACCCGCCCAGGTGCGCACCAATTCGTCGAGGCTCTGGGTGAAGTTGATGTCTTTGGCTGGCGAAGACGTTAGCGCTTTGGCTGCTCGCGCGATGTCTTGTTTCACCATCTCGAGTTCGTATGGCTCGAGCTTCTCGCTGCGCTGAAGGCGGGTTACCGCTGCGCTCAGAGCGCCCTGAACGTCGCCGTGAATCACATAAGACCAGGCTCTGCGCTCGAGCCACAAGCGCTGCTCAAACAGGGCAACCTCTTTAGAGAGCTGCTCGTTGAACTGCTCGAGTTCGCGCTCATACTTATCGCGCGCCTCATCGATGGCTCGCGCATAAGAGGTCAGCACAAAGGCACCCACCGAAATGCCAATCATCCAGATTGCGTTTGCGAAAATCTCAGGGATAGGCCCGTAGCGAAAATAGGTGATCATAAAGCCGGGCAGAACGGCAATGCTTGAGAAGAGCACCAGCAGGGTCATGCCTATCCAGGTCTTGAATTCTCTCGTTTTGGGCAGAAGCAGCTTTAGCAATGACATCACAAGGGCAACGCCAATTGCGCTCAATAGGCCGCGAAACAGTGATTTGCTATCGATTACCAGAAAGGCAACCATCGGAAAGCCAAGCACAATCAGCAACATCGCCGGCATTAGTTTGAGGCTCTTGCGAAGACCAAATGTGCTCGGCAGTTTTGGTTTCACGCTTGGGCTAGAAACCGATCGCGATGGAGCAACGCTAAGTTTCTCGGCTTCTTGTTGCAGTGACTGACTTAGCGGGCGAACCTTCGTCGAGATAACTTGCTTTAGTTCGTCGATGAGATCTGCGCGGTTCTCGGCTGCAAGTTGATTCTTAAGCAGCTCGCTAATTCTGTCGAGGGATGGTGTCACGCTGGCAACCGTTTTATTGCGCATGTTCTCGAGAGCATCTTGCAAAATCTGTTTTGCACTCTCGCGATAGCCAAGCAATTGGTCTTCGATTTCGCGCAACTTAGCGATGTTGGCATTTCGCTCAATTACGGCTCCGCGCAGGTTGTTCATGAGAATGAACATCAACGGAAAACTAAGTGCGCCTCCAATGGCGCGCACAGCCCACAGACCTTCATCGTCGAGACCCCAGGCGATGGCCAGCACTCCGGTGGTGAGGTTCGCCGAACCCCCGATAACTGCACCAAGAATCAGGTTGGCGATAATCGACGGCTTGCGGTTGAGCCGTTTTCTGAGGCCTAGCTTCAGCGCCAGCCAAATGATTGACACGGTTTGAACGCTTGTGATCAGCCAGAGCACAAACCAGAGCGGGCTGTAGTTTTGGGTGCGATTGGGGTCAGAAACCAGGGCCACAAACAAACGAAGGGCCAGAATCCAGGCGATTGTCCAAACCGACCAACTAGACACCGTGCCTAGGCGAGTCTGCAGTTTGGGGTTCACAACCCTTAGATTAGGGCTAGCCGCTAGGAAGGCGACAGGGTTCTTCGCAAAAGCGAACAGGCTCAGGGCTAGGGCGCTTTGGGGCTCAAAGGCTAGAATTGGGCGTTATGAAGGTCTTTTTGACAGGCGCAGACGGTTTCATCGGTTCTCACCTAGCCGAGCACCTGGTTCGCAGCGGACACGAGGTCAAAGCCCTCGCCATCTATAACTCACAGGGCTCTTGGGGCTGGCTAGACACCCTGCCGGCAGACATCAAAGACTCGCTCGAGGTCGTGCTCGGAGACATTAGAGACCCGTATCACATGAACCAGCTGGCCGCAGGGCAAGACGCCATCATGCACCTTGCCGCCTTGATCGCCATTCCTTTTAGCTACGTAGCCCCAGACATGTATGTGCAGACCAACGTGCAGGGCACCCTGAACCTCTTGAATGCGGCCCGCGCCAACGGGGTTAGCCGCTTTATTCACACCTCGACCTCAGAGGTCTATGGCACCGCCCAGTATGTTCCCATGGATGAAGGCCACGTGCTGCAGGGCCAATCGCCTTATTCGGCCTCGAAAATCGGTGCAGACCAGATGGTTCGCTCGTTCTATTCGTCGTTTGAGCTGCCAACCATGACAATTCGCCCGTTCAACACCTATGGGCCGCGCCAATCGGCTCGTGCCGTGATTCCGACCATCATTTCGCAGCTGGCCGCCGGCAAGAAGTCGATCAACCTTGGCGCCTTGACCCCAACCCGAGACTTTACCTATGTGACAGACACCGCCCGTGGCTTCGAGAAGGCACTGCACGCCACCACTGGAATTGGCGAGGTGACCAACCTCGGTGTTGGCTTCGAGGTTTCGATTGGCCAGACCTTCGACATCATCAACGAGATCATGGGTGCCGGGGCAGTGGCAACCGAAGACCCGAACCGCATTCGCCCAAAGAACTCAGAGGTCGAGCGCCTGTTTAGCGACAACACCAAGGCCAAGAGCGTTCTCGGCTGGCAACCAGAGATTGTTGGCATCGAAGGCTTCAGAGTTGGGCTCGAGAAGACCATCGAGTGGTTCTCGAAGCCAGAAAACCTCGCGCACTATCGACCTGACGAATACACCGTATAGCGGGTTCTCTTGACTAACTCTCTTGCATCAGTTTTCGTAGACCGCATTCGTGCGGTGGTCGGCCACCAATCAGAACCGATTGGTTTGCACGTGCCCGAAATCGGCGAGCTCGAGAAGAAATACATCAACGAGTGTCTCGACAGCACGTTCGTTTCTTCGGTTGGATCTTTCATTCCGAAACTCGAAGAGCGCATGCAAGACATCACGGGCGCGCGTCACGCTGTTGCAGTGTCAAACGGAACCGTGGGTTTGCAGGTTGCAATGTTTCTTGCCGGAGTTCAGCCGGGTGACGAAGTCATCATTCCAACACTTTCTTTCATTGCAACCGCAAACGCGGTTTCACATGCTGGCGCACATGTTTTCTTTGTTGACTCTGAAGAGTCAACACTTGGCATGTCGCCGGTTGCTCTGCGTGCCGCGCTCGAGTCTTTCGTGCGCAAGGGTTCTGCGTTGGTAAACCCAGCCACGGGTCGTCGCATCGCTGCGATTGTGCCGATGCACACGCTCGGGCATCCGGTAGACATCGCGGCAATTGTTGCGGTTGCAAACGAGTTCGACGTGCCGGTGGTTGAAGACGCTGCCGAATCT
>CAZSRJ010000084.1:0-4186 GCA_964609235.1 uncultured Rhodoluna sp. | reverse complement strand
GTCGATCTCGAGACCGTCGGCAGTTTCGCGAGCGATGCCACCGATGCGGTTGATCTCGGCGACCAGCGCGGCAAGGCGATCTGTCTCGTGACCGCGCAGGTGAGCAACGCCGCTGATGCGAGTTGGCGAATCGGCAAGTGCTGCCAAAGCGGCAACAACAGGAGTGAGCTCGCCTCCAATAGAAAGGTCAATGTCGATTCCATGAATCGTGCCGTCGCCTGTCACGGTCAATCCGCGCTCATTGCGAGACACGCTCGCGCCCATCTTTTGCAAGATACCGTCGAACTCGTTGCCAACCTGAGTCGTGCTGCTTGGCCAGTGCGGCACGGAGACACTGCCGCCGACAACCATTGCCGCGGCCAAGAATGGGCCTGCGTTAGAAAGGTCGGGTTCGATGGTTACTAGGCCGCCGCTGATTGGTCCAGGTTCGACAACCCAAACCATCGGTTCTGGCGATGAAACAACAACACCTCGCTTGCGCAAACAGTCGAGCGTCATTTCGATGTGCGGCATCGATGGCAGGTGCTCGCCCTCGTGACGCAAAACCAATCCGTCTTCAAAACGTGCGGCAGCAAGCAACAAGCCAGAAACAAACTGCGATGAGCTCGACGCGTCGATAGTTAGTTCACCACCCGCAATCGAGCCGGCACCATGAATGCTAAATGGAAGCACACCTTTAATGTCGTCGACGACGAAGACACCTAGGTCGCGAAGCGAGCTGAGCGTGACATCCATGGGGCGTTTTCTGGCGGCCTCATCGCCATCGAAATCGATGACCTCGGTTGAAAGCGCGGCAATCGGAGGAACGAATCGCATCACTGTGCCGGCAAGCCCGCAGTCGATTTTGGCGGCACGATCGAAAGCGCCGGGAATTATAAGAATGTCGCCGTTTGGCTCAACCTCGATTTGGGTGCCGAGAGACCGAAGTGCCTCGATCATCAGGCGGCTGTCGCGCGAGTGAAGCGGGGCAACCAACCGGGTTGGCTCGGCGGCCAGTGCGCTCAGCACAAGCTCTCGGTTGGTAAGCGACTTCGAGCCAGGCAACGAAACGCTGGCGTTTATCGGGCCTCTGGCCAGCGGGGCAGGCCAAGGCGAGCTGCTGGGGGAATAAGAGGCAGAAGTCATTGGTTCTAAGTTATCAGCCAGACCGCCGCCCAAGAAGTGACGATTTGGCAGGCAGAGAAGGGTCAAATGACAACTTTTGCAGCAAGAAAGCCCGTCAGTCGCTCACGGCTAGACTCGATTGCGATGAGCACAAACGAGACACCCGAGCAACTCAAGGTGCGCCTTTTCGAAGAACAGGCCTTGCAATACATGCCCCAGCTTTACGGTGTGGCAATGCAAAAGACCAAGAATCCAACCGATGCCGAAGATCTAGTGCAAGAAACCATGGTCAAAGCGTTTAAGGCTTTCGACCAGTTTGAGCAAGGCACCAACCTCAAGGCTTGGTTGTTCAGAATCTTGAGCAACACCAACATCAACAACAGTGTGAAGCGCGGCAAAGACCAAGCAAAAACCGCACTGGATGAGCTCGAAGACTGGCAGGTTGGTGGTGCCGAGTCTCTGACTTCGGTGGCTAACCGGTCTGCAGAAGTTGAGGCAATTGATGCGATGCCATCAAGCGCAGTGAAGCGTGCGTTGGCAGAGCTACCTGAGAACTGGCGAATGATTGTTTACTATCGCGTCGTCGAAGGTCTGTCATATGCCGAGATCGCAAAGGTGCTCGACATTCCTGACGGTTCTGTCATGAGTGGATTGCACCGAGGAAAGAAAATGCTGCGCGGCTTGCTTCTCGAGTATGCACAGCAAGAGGGTTACGACACATCCGTGAAGGAGGCCAAGTAATGGCTGAATATGATCTAGACGTCACGTTCGATGAAGACGACGTCGCGCCAGACCTTAGCAATGTGGCCAACCATGATTTGGTCGCGGCAATCGCACAGTTGCCAAAGAACCAGGCGGATGTGGCTCAGCTGGTGCTGGTCGAGAACCGCACGTTAAGCGATGTGTCTCAGCGCCTCGCGATTCGACAGCCAGAACTCGTGCGCCTTCTTCACCGCGCAAAGGTTCAAATCGGGCAGATTCTGGGAGTGAGTGAATAATGGCCGAATTCGACTGTCAAGAAACCAAACGTCACGTTCACGAGTTTTTGCACAACGAACTTTCAGAGCAAGAGCTCAACGAAATCACGAGTCACCTCGCCAACTGCGACAGCTGCGAGTCAGACTATGACCTCGAGAACACCATTAACGGCACAATCGAGAAGCACTGCACCGAGATGCCTCCGCAAGAGCTAGCCGACAACATCATGGCTCGCATTCGTGCGATTCAGGCGGGCGAAGCACACTAACTCGGGTTTGAGCGCCTATTCGGGCGACTCGATGTTGAGCCACTCATACCAGCCGCGGTTGAGCACCAGCCAGGCGACTAAACCGTGACCCGTCTGACCGGGCAATCCGTGTTCTGAGGCCTGCAATTCTGCGTTGAAGCCGTCGTGCTCGACCAATGGTCTAAAGCAATCAACAAACGGGATGCCGCGACGAGTGGCAACATCTTCGAAGCCGCTGGCGAGGTGCTCGATCTCGGGGTTGAGCTGCGGGTTGCGGCTCGGAATCGGGCCAACCAAGAAACTCTCGATGCCCGACTTCTTGGCTTCGTCAACGATGGTTGCGATGTTGAGTCGCGAACGTGAGATCGAGATGCCGGCGGCAGGGTCGGTGTTTGGCAAAGCGAGCACGAGACGGTTTTCTGTGTCTGTGCTGAAGCGGCGCTGCACTTCGGCAACCCAGCGCTCGGCAAGCATGGTTGTGGTTTCCCCCGGAGCCGGCAGAGCAAAGATGTCGATTCGCGGGTCGCGCGAAGGGGTCTTGGCTGTTACTCGACCGACCCAACCCATTCCGCGTTCGTCACCAGCTGCGCTAACAAACGTGTCGCCAAGAATGACGATTCGAATGTCGCGACGCTGGTCTGCCATGAGCGTTTAGTTGTCGAATGCGCGTGCGATGAGATCGGCTTGCTCGGCTGCGTGGGTTTTTGCAGAACCGGTTGCCGGTGATGCGCTCGCTGGGCGAGAGATCAGTTTGGCAACCTTGCCATCCATGTATCGAGGCAAGAACAAACCGATGTATGTCCATGGGCCTTGGTTTGCAGGTTCGTCTTGAACCCAAACCAGCTCGGCGTTTGGATACTGCGCATAGGTCTGCTTGATCTCGTCAACCGGAGTTGGGTAGAGCTGCTCGACGCGAACGATTGCTGTTGTGCGATCGTTTCGCTTCTGCGCTTCTGCCAAGAGATCCCAGTAGACCTTGCCCGAACAGAAAATCACACGCTTGACATCGTTCTTGTTGAGGCCCTGCTCGTCGTCGATAACCGGCAAGAAGGTGCCGCCGGTGAAATCTTCAACCGCCGAAGATGCTGCCTTGAGGCGAAGCATCGACTTTGGCGTGAAGACAATGAGCGGGCGCTTCGGTGTCGAGTATGCCTGGCGGCGCAAAAGGTGAAAATGCGAAGCCGGGGTAGATGGCTGAGCAACGGTCATGTTGTTCTGCGCGCAAAGCTGCAGGTAGCGCTCAATTCGCGCCGATGAGTGGTCTGGGCCCTGACCCTCGTATCCGTGTGGAAGCAGCAGAACAACACCTGAGTGCTGGCCCCACTTCTGCTCGGCCGACGAGATGAACTCGTCGATCATGGTCTGAGCGCCGTTTGCGAAGTCACCAAACTGGGCTTCCCAGAGCACTAGCGCGTTTTGGTTTTCTACCGAGTAGCCATATTCGAAGCCCATCGCCGCATACTCGCTGAGCAGCGAGTCATAGATGTAGAACTTGGCTTGCCCGTTGGCGAGGTTGCGCAACGGCATCCACTCCTGGCCGTTTTCGCGATCGTGAAAGACCGCGTGGCGCTGAACGAAGGTTCCGCGGCGACTGTCTTGACCAGCCATGCGAACGACTGTGCCTTCGATTAGCAGCGAACCAAAGGCAAGCAGCTCGCCGAAGCCCCAGTCGATGCCGCCTTCGCGACCCATCTCGACGCGCTTCTGCAACAACTGCTGAAGCTTCGGGTGCACGTTGAATGCAGGTGGCACGTTCGCGTGTGCGTTTGCAATCTGTTCGACGACATTTCGCGAGATAGCGGTCTCGTGCGTGACGGCAGTCTGCTCTGAGGCAGTGGTGCCGATGCCGACCGGGCG
>CAZSRJ010000083.1:0-4235 GCA_964609235.1 uncultured Rhodoluna sp. | reverse complement strand
GAGAACTTTCTTAGCCGCCTCTGCGTACTTCTTCTCGCCCTCGCGCATGTGCGAATAAACAGGTGCTGCGATGAAGATAGACGAGTATGTTCCGACAATCATTCCGATGAACAGGGCCAAAGCGATGTCCCTTAGGGTACCTGCTCCGAGCAGAGCCGCACCGATGAATAGAATCGAGGCCACTGGCAAAACCGCCACCACGGATGTGTTAATCGAACGAACTAAGGTCTGGTTGACGGCAAGGTTGATGCGTTCGGCAAGAGTACTGGTCTCACTGAATTCCACCTCAAACGTGTTTTCACGAATCTTGTCGAAAACAACCACTGTGTCATAAAGCGAGTAACCCAGAATGGTCAAGAAACCGATAACCGCTGCCGGGGTAACCTCGAAGCCAAGAGCGCCATAGATTCCCGCGGTGAGAATGAGGTCGTGAAACAATGCGATCATCGCAGCAACAGACATCTTGAGCGTTCTAAAGTAAATCGCCATGAGCAAGAAAGCCATGAGAATAAACACAACTAGGCCAAGGAAAGCCTTGCTCGTGATGTCGGCACCCCAGTTTGCACCAATGAACGAACTAGCCACACCAGACGAGTTGATGTTGAATGCGTTTGCAAGTGCTACTCGCACTTCTTCAGATTCAACCGGCGACAACTGCTCGGTTTGAATTCGAAGGTCGCTCGCTCCAACAGCCGTCACAACTGGGTTAGTCTCAGGCACAACTTCGCGAACGGCATCAATCGCAACTCGCTGCTGACTCTGCTCAACTCCACTCACGCGGAACTCCGAACCGCCTCTGAATTCAATTCCGAAATTGAACCCTCCGCGAGCGGTTGGAAGAGCTACAGCAAGGATTACCAGGACGATAGAGATGATGTAGAAAATCTTGCGTCGCCCGACGAAGTCAATTGAACGTGCGCCACTGTAAAGGTCGTTTCCGAAGTTACTGAATTTTGACATTAGTTCTTCGCTCCATTTTCATTGGCCTCTGCGAGCTTGCGCTCGGCAATTGTTTGACGCTTCTCAGCCTCTTTAGATGCTTTGCCGCGCTTTGCATCGCTAACGCGATCTGAAACGCTGAATTTGCCGCGGCCTAGGTACATGGCTCCACCCATGGCCTTCGAATCGAAGCCAGACCACTTATGACCCGAACTAAAGAACTTTCTTTGAGCGAGCACCTGAAGAATCGGGTGCGTGAAGAGAACCACGACAGCAAGGTCAACCAGCGTTGTAAGACCCAGGGTGAAAGCAAAGCCCTTTACGCTTCCAACGGTGAGAGAGAACAGAACCACCGCTGCAAGTAGGCTCACGGCGTCTGAGACGAGGATGGTTCTAACTGCCCTAGACCAAGCAGCGTCAACGGCGGTGCTTAGTGAACGACCATCACGCAACTCGTCTCGAACACGTTCAAAGTAGACGATAAACGAGTCGGCCGTGATACCGATGGCAACAATCAAACCGGCGACTCCAGATAGCGAGAGACGGTAGCCCTGTCGCCATGAAAGCAAGGCAATCAAAAGGTAGGTCAATACGGCAGCCACGATGAGCGAACCAACTGTCACAATCGCAAGCGCGCGGTATTGGAACAAGGAATAGATCACAACGAGCAATAGTCCGATAAGTCCGGCCAAGAGACCGCTTCGAAGAGACTCGCTTCCGAGGGTTGCCGAAATGTTCTCTTGGCTCTGAACCTCAAAGCCAATCGGTAGCGAACCGTACTTCAGTTGATCCGCGAGAGACTGTGACGACTCTTTTGTAAATCCACCTGTGATCTGAGCTTCACCGTTGGTAATGACTGCTTTAGCCGCAGGGTCGGTGATGACATAACCGTCAAGGGTTACCGCAAACTGGTTGCGCGGCGTTTCTAGCGGAAAGAGTCTTGAAGTCACCGCGCTGAAAATCGAGGTGCCCTCGCCATCAAATGCGAGGTTGACAGCCCACTCGTTTGTCGAGGCACCGGTTTGGGTGGTTATGGTTCCAGCTGTCGCATCTGCGATGTTGGTTCCATCGAGCTCCACTGGGCCAAGAATGTACTTTTGAAAACGACCAGTATCGCAGGTAATAAGCGGCGCCTTCATGTCGTCAACCTGGCCAGGTGCCCTGAACTGCGTCGAGCAATCGAACGCATCGAACTTTTTGCGCAACTCAGGAGTGATCCAATTCAAGTCGCTTCCATTTGTGGGTGCAACGCTCGGTTGAGTTGCTGGCTGACTTGGTGTTGCAGAGGCCGACGGGCTCGCTGTTGCCGAGGAATCGCCACCAACCTGAGCGGCCGTTCCGGCAGAAGCCAAAAGAACTGCTCTGAACTCAAGTTTGGCGCTGCTCTTGATCAACTGAAGAGTTGACTCGGAAGGCGTTCCTGGAATTTCTACGACAATGTTCGCATTTCCCGAGGTTGTAATCGTCGACTCTGATACACCGGTTGAGTCAACACGCTGTCGGATGATTCCAACTGCTTGGTTCAACTGTTCGGTCGAGACAGTCGTGCCTTCGGCAACTGTTGGAGACAGAATGATCGAGGTTCCACCCTGAAGGTCAAGAGCCAACTCTGGAACGAATGATGCACCTGGCTGATTGGTTGCAACGCCAAGACCAATTAGTCCGGCACAGGTTAATACCAACGCAAGCATCCAAGCGAGTTTTTTGCGCGCTGGTTTAGTTACAGATGGAGCCAATTTGAATCCTTCGCTTACTTTGCGGTCTTTTTGGCTGCAGGTTTAGCAGCAGCACGACTCGAGCTCGGCTCGGCTTTTGCAGTGGTTTTATCTACCTTGGGCTCAGGCGCTGAAACAATCTCTCGCACTGCCAACTTGATGACACTCAGCTTTGTTCCAGGGGTGGTTTCAATTACCAGTCGGTCGCCATCAATCGACTTGATTTCACCGTAGATGCCACTCGTGAGCATCACATTTGCACCAACGGCAATCGAGGCCTGGAGTTCTTCGGCCTGCTTTTTGCGCTTCTGATTGCTTCTGAACATGAACACAATAAGCACGGCAAGCGCCGCGAAAAGAAACAGAGAATCCAAAATTGCCTACCTTATAAGCTTCAAGGCGCAATGGCGCCTAGGCAATTATAGGCGAAATTGGCCCCGCATCGGCCTTAGTTGTCTGCCTTGGGCGCACTCAAACCGAGGTGCGAGTAAGCCAGTTGCGTGGCTTGTCGCCCTTTCGGCGTGCGAACAACGAGCCCACTGCGCACCAAAAATGGCTCAACGACAGACTCGACCGTCTCTTGATCTTCGCCAACCGAAACCGAGATAGTCGACAATCCAACAGCCCTGCCGGAATAGCTAGTGCAAAGCACAGTCAATACTTGCCGGTCGAGCCGGTCGAGGCCGAGCGAATCGACCTCATAAAGCTCAAGTGCTTGATTTGTCACGTCAAGCGAAATTTCTCTTGCGTCGTTGACGAGGGCAAAATCTCTCACTCTTCTTAGCAAACGATTTGCGATTCGGGGTGTTCCCCGGCTTCTGCTGGCAATTGCCGCAAGGGCCTCACCACTGAGTGTGACTGAAAGCAAATCTGCCGTTCTGGCAATCACTTTGCTCAACTCGTTTGACGAATAGAACTCCAGGTTTGCGGTGAACCCGAAACGGTCTCTTAGCGGACTCGCGAGCACTCCAGACCTCGTTGTTGCACCCACCAGTGTAAAAGGAGCGATATCAAGCGAGACGCTTGTTGCACCGGGGCCCTTGCCCACCATGACGTCAATGCGAAAGTCTTCCATCGCGAGGTATAGCATCTCTTCTGCCGAACGAGCCATTCGATGAATTTCATCAATGAACAGCACTTCACCAGGCAGCAGAGACGAGAGAACAGCCGCGAGATCTCCGGAATGTTGAATTGCCGGGCCGCTGGTGTGCCTCAGGCCGCTACCCGACTCTCGTGCGACGATCATGGCCAGCGTTGTCTTGCCCAAACCTGGCGGACCCGCTAAGAGCATGTGGTCTGCAACTCGATCTTGCATTTTTGCGGCTTCAAGAATCAGGGTCATCTGTTTGCGAACGTTTTCTTGACCGACAAATTCGTTTAGCGACTGTGGGCGCAGTGATGCTTCAAAGGCCAAGTCACTCGGTTCTTGGTTTGAATCGGTTAGTTCACTCACTGTTTCGCACCAAGAATTGCTAGGCATTCGCGAATCAGATCGGCGAAGGGTTTGTCTGCACGAGACTTTAGAACCTGTCTAACAACGGGTTCCGCCACTCTCTCGGTCCAGCCAAGACTCTGCATCGC
>CAZSRJ010000082.1:949-4240 GCA_964609235.1 uncultured Rhodoluna sp. | reverse complement strand
GTGAAGTATGGCGGCCACGCGATGGGCGAAGAGCACCTGGCGATGAGTTTCGCGCGCGACATCGTGCTCTTGAAGCAGGTCGGCATGAACCCGGTCGTGGTGCACGGTGGCGGGCCACAGATTTCTGCAAGGTTGGCTGAGCTCAACCTCGAGAGCGAGTTTCGTCACGGATTTCGTGTCACCACAGAGGAATCGATCGGTGTTGTTCGCGATGTTCTGCGAAATGACATCGGCGAACCGCTAGCGCAAATGATTGAGGTTGCTGGCGCGCAAGCTCAGGTTCTGTCTGGTGAAGATGCGAATCTATTTCGCGCAGAGGTGACGAAACTCGATTCACCCGATGGGCCAATCGATCTTGGCCTCGTTGGTGAGGTAGTGCAGGTAAACCCGCGCATAGTTTTCGAGGCCATCGAGGCCGGGCGCATCCCGGTGATAAGCACCGTTGCGCCAGATGCCAGCGGTCAACTGCTAAATGTGAACGCCGATTTGGCTGCCGCCTCGCTTGCTATCGCGCTCGGCGCCGAGAAGCTGATGGTGCTCACCGATGTTCCTGGGCTATACAGCGACTGGCCAAACCTCGACTCCCTTGTCTCTGAGATTTCTGCTGCCGAACTCGAGAAACTGCTACCGACGCTCGAAGCCGGCATGATTCCCAAGATGCAGGCTTGCCTGAGCGCTGTGACCGGGGGAGTTCCGCAGGCTCACGTGATTGACGGCCGCACACCGCACAGCATTCTGCTCGAGATATTCACCGTTTCGGGCTTCGGCACCATGGTGCTACCCTCATAACTTCTCGCCGCCTCGCAAGCACAAAGAAAGAGACAAATGGTTCGCCACTTCTTGAAAGATGATGACATCAGTTCTGCAGAGCAGGCCGAAATCATTCGACGTGCTCTCGAGCTCAAGAAGTCGCCATACAGCGCCCGCCCGTATGCTGGGCCGAAGACTGTCGCCCTCATCTTCGACAAGACCTCGACCCGCACCAGGGTGTCATTTGCAGTAGGGGTTGCCGATCTCGGCGGAGTGCCGCTGATTATCGACAGTCAAACCAGTCAGATGGGTGGCAAAGAGAGCGTGTCCGACACCGCTCGAGTGCTTGAGCGTCAAGTGGCCGCGATCGTGTGGCGCACCTATGCTCACAGCGGTCTAGAAGAGATGGCTGCCCACTCGAATGTTCCGGTTATCAATTCGCTTAGCGACGACTACCACCCGTGCCAACTGTTGGCCGATTTGATGACGATTCAGGAGTGCAAGGGTAAGTTGGCTGGACTAAAGGTTTCCTACATTGGAGACGCCGCCAACAACATGGCGAATTCATACCTGATCGCCTGTGCTCTTGCCGGAATGCACGTTGCATTGGCTAGCCCGGCGCAATACGCACCAAACCCTTCTGTCGTAGAGCGTGCCAAGTCAATTGCCGCAGCGACCGGCGGTTCGATTACGCTTCATCAGCAACCTGCCGAAGCAGTTGCGAACGCCGACGTTGTTGTTACCGATACCTGGATCTCGATGGGGCAGGAGGCCGAGAAGGCCAAGCGCATCCAAGAGTTTGAAGGTTTCACCGTCGATGCCGCTCTTATGGCGAAGGCAAAGGCCGATGCAATCTTTATGCACTGCCTTCCGGCCTATCGCGGTTATGAGGTTTCAGCAGATGTGCTCGACGGCCCGCAGTCAGTCATCTGGCAAGAGGCCGAGAACCGCTTACACGCGCAGAAAGCGCTAATGGCTTGGCTTGCCGAGCAAGGCTAAAGCCTGGCAACTACCTCGCCGAATAGACTTGCCCAATGAACGACGCAAATTCACTTTGGGGCAGCCGATTCGAAGGCGGCCCGTCTCCGTCGCTTGCAGCGCTTAGTCGTTCTGTTCACTTCGACTGGCGACTAGCTAAATACGACATCGCTGGCACCCGAGCCCACATCAAAGCCCTCATGTCTGCCGGTTACCTCACCAGCCTCGAGCACGAAAAGCTCGATAGAAGCCTGGTTGAGCTAGCGAACCGTGTCGAAAGTGGCAGTTTCGTCGCTAAACAGACAGACGAGGATGTGCATTCGGCGCTAGAGCGCGGGCTAATTGAGATTGCAGGGCCTGAGTTGGGCGGCAAAGTAAGGGCCGGGCGCTCACGCAACGACCAAATCGCCACCCTGATTCGCATCTACCTTCTCGACCAGTCAGAGGTGCTGCACCGCCTAGTTATCGATCTGATCGAAGTTATTCTCACGCGCTCTGAGGAACACCTCGGAGTAGCGATGCCAGGACGCACCCACTTTCAGCATGCGCAACCGATCTTGCTCTCGCACCACTTGTTGGCTCACGCATGGCCGCTGGTTCGCGATCTTGAGCGCTTGCAAGATTTCAAGAAGAGGGCCTCACTATCTCCTTACGGTGCCGGCGCGCTCGCGGGAAACACTCTCGGCCTCGACCCGAACCTGGTGGCGTCAGAACTTGGGCTACTTGGTCCAACCCAAAACTCCATCGACGCAACAGCAAGTCGCGATGTGGTAGCGGAGTTTCTCTTTGTTACGACTTTGATGTCAATCAATCTCTCGCGTTTCAGCGAAGAGATCATCATCTGGGCGAGCGCAGAGTTCGACTACATCAAACTGCACGATTCTTTCTCGACCGGCTCTTCGATAATGCCGCAAAAGAAAAACCCTGACATCGCAGAACTAGCTCGCGGAAAATCCGGTCGACTAATCGGAAACCTCACCGGTCTGCTCGCAACTCTCAAGGGTTTGCCGTTGGCTTACAATCGCGATCTTCAAGAAGACAAAGAGCCGGTATTCGATTCGATTGATCAGCTGACGCTCTTGCTGCCTGCCTTCACCGGCATGATCGCAACCCTCGAGTTCAATCGAAACCGTCTCGAGATGCTTGCACCGCTTGGATTCTCGCTTGCGACAGACGTCGCCGAGTGGCTCGTGAAAAAGAAAGTCCCTTTCCGCGACGCTCACGAAATAACTGGCAAGTTGGTTTCTTGGTGCGAACAGCACAAGCTCGAACTCCACGAGGTCGCTGATGCCGACATGGCAGCAATTTCTCCGATGCTAACGCCAGACGTTCGAGACGTCCTGAGCGTGGGTGGGTCAATCAAGGCTCGCGCCGGCGCCGGCGCAACAGCGCTTCCTAGAGTTCTAGATCAGATCACTGCACTGCGCAAAATCGCGCCGAAGCGAAACGCATAGAGAAGGTTCACGTGACTTCAGTTCTAAATCAGCAATCAAACGATGCGACATTCACCGATGTACTCGATGAGCTCAAGTGGCGCGGATTAGTCGCCCTCTCAACCGATGA
>CAZSRJ010000082.1:0-939 GCA_964609235.1 uncultured Rhodoluna sp. | reverse complement strand
AAAGCCCTGACCTCTGGCCCAATCACCTTTTACTGTGGCTTCGATCCGACAGCGGCAAGCTTGCACCTGGGCAACCTTGTTCAGTTGCTAACCATGCGACGCCTACAACTTGCGGGTCACAGACCACTGGCTCTAATCGGTGGCTCAACCGGATTGGTTGGCGACCCGCGGCCAACCGCAGAGCGCACGCTCAACACTCGCGAGACTGTTGCCGAGTGGGTCGAAAAACTCGGCAAGCAAGCGGCGCGCTTTCTTTCTTTTCAATCTGACAATGCGGCTCGCATGGTAAATAATCTCGATTGGACAGCACCTATTTCTGCAATCGATTTCTTGCGCGACATTGGTAAGCACTTTCGAGTTGGCAAGATGCTCAGCAAAGAAGCGGTAAGCGCACGACTCAACAGCGAGCACGGAATCAGCTATACCGAATTCAGTTACCAAATTTTGCAGGGATTAGATTTTCTCGAACTCTTTAGGCGCTACGAATGCATACTGCAAACCGGCGGAAGCGATCAGTGGGGAAACCTAACCAGTGGAACAGATCTAATTCACAAGGTCGAAGGCAAGAGTGCGCACATTCTGGCAACTCCACTCATCACAAACTCTGACGGAAAAAAGTTTGGCAAATCTGAAGGCAACGCTGTTTGGTTAGATGCCGAATTCACTTCGCCCTATGCTTTCTTTCAGTTTTGGCTAAATGTTGAAGACGCAGACGTAATCGATCGACTGAAAGTTTTCACGTTCTTGAGTAGAGCAGAGATTGAGGAGCTTGCTGAGCAAACGGCGGCTGCACCCCACCTTCGAGCAGCGCAAAAGCGTTTGGCTTTTGAAGTGACTGCACTTGTTCATTCACCCGAAGACGCACAGGCTGCGATCGATGCTTCGGCTGCGCTGTTTGGTCAGGGGGAGTTGTCTTCGCTCGACGCGGTCACGTTGCGC
>CAZSRJ010000081.1:2920-4271 GCA_964609235.1 uncultured Rhodoluna sp. | reverse complement strand
GCGCTCTCTCAACTGACCGAGCTCTATCTTCAGGCGATGCTCGCCGCTATCGAAGACTCGCTTGAGGTCTCCGATCAGGTTGTTCTTGATTTCGCCATTATTGCGATGGGTCGCTTTGGTGGCGAGGAGCTTGGCTTCGGTTCAGATGCCGATGTGATGTATGTCTACGAATCAGAGGGCGACGCAGAGCTGGCGCAAAGGCGAGCCGAAGTCATCGTCTCGATGTTGAAGAAATACACCAGTGACAATGTGTTGGAGTTTGAGATCGACATCGACCTAAGACCGGAGGGCAAAAACGGCGCAATCGTTAGGTCAATCGAGTCATACGAAAACTACTACAGGCGTTGGTCTGATACCTGGGAGTCACAGGCTCTTCTTCGAGCTAGGCCAATTGCCGGATCACCGCAGCTGCGCCAAAAGTTCATGCGATTGATTGATCAACATCGTTATCCCGCTGAGTTGAGCGACGCCGCATTGATTGATATTCGAAGAATCAAGGCGAGGGTCGAAAACGAACGTCTGCCTCAAGGCGCAGACCCAAAGCGTCACCTCAAACTCGGTCGAGGCTCGCTCAGCGATGTCGAGTGGCTAGTTCAGCTCTATCAGTTGCGCTTTGCCAATCAGCATGCTGCCATCAGAACTCCGAAGACGCTCGAAGCGCTAGAGGCCTTGGTTGCTGAGAGTTTGATCGACCGGCATGATGCAGATGTTCTTGCCCAGGCCTGGACACTAGCATCGAGAGTTCGTTCGGCAAGCGTTCTCTGGTCGAACAAACGCACAGACGTTTTGCCGACAGATCGACGCCAGTTAGAGGGCATTGCCCGAATACTCGAATACCCAAAGGGTGGGGCAGCGATGCTTGAGACCGACTACTTGTCGAGCACTCGACGATCAAGAACGGTGTTCGAGAAGCTTTTCTACTAAAAAAGTGCCCGACTTTCGCAGGGCACTTTTTGGCTATACGCCGAAGTAGAGTTCGAACTCGTATGGGTGAGGTCGAAGCGCAATTGGAAGAATCTCTTTCTCGCGCTTGTAGTCAATCCAGGTCTCGATTAGATCCTTGGTGAAAACGTCTCCTGCGAGCAGGTAGTCGTGATCGGCTTCCAGTGCCTTCAAGACGTCTTCAAGGTTGCCAGGCACCTGAGGAATGTTCTTCGCCTCTTCTGGTGGCAGCTCATAGAGGTCTTTATCGACCGGTGCGTGCGGCTCGGTGCGGTTCTTGATTCCGTCAAGACCGGCCATCAGCATTGCAGCGAAGGCCAAGTATGGGTTGCTCGATGCATCTGGAGCGCGGAACTCGATTCGACACGCTCGATTTGGTTGCTCTCGAGGCTGAAAAGATTGCGCTGCA
>CAZSRJ010000081.1:0-2910 GCA_964609235.1 uncultured Rhodoluna sp. | reverse complement strand
GTTGGTTCCAGTCATCGGAATGCGAATTGCCGCCGAGCGGTTTCCGGCCGAGTAGACCAGGTTCACTGGCGCTTCGAATCCCGGAACCAGACGGTGGTAGCTGTTGACGGTCGGGTTAGTGAAAGCGAGCAGCGAAGGCGCGTGCTTCAAAATTCCGCCGATGTACCAGCGTGCGATGTCAGAAAGACCGCCGTAGCCAGACTCGTCGTAGAACAGAGGCTTTCCGTCTTTCCAGAGTGACTGGTGAACGTGCATTCCTGATCCGTTGTCTCCGAAGAGTGGCTTTGGCATGAAGGTCGCGGTCTTGCCCCAGCGGTGAGCAACGTTCTTCACGATGTACTTAAACTTCAGCACGTCATCTGCGGCGCTGACGAGGGTGTCAAAGCGGTAGTTGATCTCACCCTGACCAGCTGTTCCCACCTCATGGTGGCTGCGCTCTACCTTCAGGCGCGCCTTCTCTAGCTCGAGAACGATGTCGTCACGCATGTCGGCATGCTGGTCGACCGGGGTAACCGGAAAGTAGCCACCCTTGAACGGAGTCTTGTTTGCCAAGTTTCCACCCAAGCCGTCGATTCGCTCGTCGCGGCCAGAGTTCCAAGCCGCTTCGCTCGAGTCGATAAAGTGCATCGAACTGTTGCTCTTGTATTCGTAGCGAACGTCATCGAAGATGAAGAACTCTGCTTCTGGTGCGAAAAATGCTGTGTCCGCAATTCCCGTGCTGGCAAGGTAGGCCTCGGCCTTCTTTGCTACCTGACGTGGGTCGCGACCATAGATCTCACCGTTACGCGGGTTGTAGATGTCGAAGACCATAACCAACGTGCTGTTGTCGCGAAACTCGTCGACATATGCGGTGGTCACATCTGGCAGCAACTTCATGTCAGATTCGTGAATCGAGGCGAAACCTCTGATCGACGAGCCGTCAAACAGCTGGCCTTCCTTGAAGAACTCTTCGTCGATCATCGAAGCCGGAAGGTTGAAGTGCTGCTGAACACCCGGAAGATCGGTGAAGCGCACATCCAAGAATTTGATGTCATTGTCTTTGATGTACTTGACGACCTCAGACGCTGATTTGAACATTGGTGTAGACACGGGGTGATGTCCCTTCGCTAGTTAGAAGGCCCTACAACTAGGCCGATGCCACGATTCTAGTTAGCGGTGTGTAACCAGGTTCGCAATAAATGTTTCGGCAATGTAAAACCTTTGCCGACCGCTCTAACTGGCTATTTCGGCCTAGCGGCGAGGCGCACGGATGCGATTTGGGTCAATTCCCTTTGGAACCGGAATGTTCATGCCAATTGAGTCGAGGCGGTTTGCCACTACCGAAACCTCGCGGCGATTTAGCGCTCGCTTTAGTTTCAGCACGGTCTTGCCGAGCTTGGCTAGTGGGGTAGACCGCTCGTCTCCAGGCACCACAAAGAATGCGTGGGTTGCCACGCCGGGAGCAATTCGCTGAACCTTCTTGCGCTCGTCTTCTACCATCACAGATACGCGGGCACGAGAATGTCCCTCACCGACAAGCACAACTCCACCTGGGCCAACGGCGCGATAGACAACCTCTTGAGTTCTCGGGTTGATGTGAACCGGAGTCTCGGTGAATCGCCAGCCGCGTCTGAGAGAACTGCGAAGAACTGCTCCGGCCGCACCGGGTTGGCCTTCGAAGCGAGCGTAGGCGGCAGCCTCGGCTCTTCTCGACATGATGATCATGGCCACAAGAAGACCAATCGTGAAGCCCAATACCGTCCAGAGAATAAAGACGATCACATTGCCGGGTTCAACTATCGATGCGACACCGACACCCAAAAGAGTTGGAATCGAAAGACCGAGTAGCGCCCAGCCGACTGCTGCCTTGTCATTTTTTGCAGTGGCAGCATAAATCTGCATCAACTGTCTGAATCGACCTGGTTCGCGCTTGGTTTTTTCTTTCTTAGCCATGAAAGATAGCCTAAACGATTAGTGAACGGCCTGGCTGAAGCCCTCGGCGGCGGCAGCTTCTGCAAGGTGCTGAAGGTTCTCTGGAATCTCGCGGCCCTTTTTAATCATCGACTGCGCCCAAAGCCGGCCAGCCCTGTAAGACGATCTCACCAGTGGGCCGCTCAGAACGCCGATAAAGCCGATATCTTCGGCAATCTTTTTGAGTTCGACAAATTCTTGTGGCTTGACCCAACGCTCTACCGGATGGTGCCTTGGCGTAGGTCGCAGGTACTGAGTAATCGTGATTATGTCTGTGCCAGCATTGTGCAGATCATTGAGAGCTTGAACAATCTCTTCGATTGTCTCGCCCATACCCAAGATCAGGTTCGATTTGGTTACCAGTCCGAAGTTTCTGGCTTGGGTGAGAACGTCAAGCGAGCGTTCGTAGGTGAATGCCGGGCGAATCTGCTTGAAGATTCGCGGCACTGTTTCTACGTTGTGAGCAAATACCTCGGGCTGGGCTTCGAAGACCAGTCTCAGCAAGTCTGGGTTTCCAGAAAAATCCGGAACGAGAATCTCCACGCCGGTGCCCTCTGACTGCTGGTGAATCTGTCGAATGGTCTCGGCATACAGCCAAGCACCCTCATCCTCGAGGTCATCTCGGGCAACGCCGGTAACGGTTGCATAGCGAAGTTGCATCTGCTTTACCGAATCGCCGACCCTGCGCGGTTCGTCGGCATCGAATTCCGCTGGCTTACCGGTATCGATTTGGCAGAAATCGCATCGTCGTGTGCATTGTGATCCACCGATCAAGAATGTTGCTTCACGGTCTTCCCAGCATTCGTAGATGTTAGGGCAGCCAGCTTCTTGGCAGACGGTGTGTAAACCCTCAGACTTCACAAGCGACTGAAGAGCCTGATACTCCGGACCCATCTTGGCGACGGTCTTTATCCACTCGGGTTTGCGCTCAATCGGAACCGAAGAATTACGCACCTCGAT